>JAYEHA010000204.1:0-7157 GCA_034659335.1 Bacillota bacterium | reverse complement strand
AAATAGTAATGATGATATTGATATTGAAGTTGAAGTTGAGATTGAAGATATTGATGAGTAATTTGATTAGTGATATTATGGAGGGAGAGGTTGCCCCTGATGGAATTTAAAAATTTTGATAGAATTAAAATTGGACTTGCTTCACCGGCAGATATTAGATCATGGTCTTATGGAGAGGTAAAAAAACCTGAAACAATTAATTATAGAACGTTAAAACCAGAAGATGATGGATTGTTTTGTGAGAGGATTTTTGGACCAACTAAGGATTTGCAATGCGCATGTGGGAAATATAAAAGAATTCGTTATAAAGGTGTTGTTTGTGAAAAGTGTGGGGTAGAAGTAACAAAGTCAAAGGTTAGAAGAGAAAGAATGGGCCATATTGAATTAGCGGCTCCAGTATCTCATATTTGGTTTTTTAAAGGGATACCTTCAAAACTTGGGATTTTACTTGATATGTCACCAAGAGACTTAGAAAAAGTTCTGTATTTTGCCTCTTATATTGTTCTTGATGCTGGAGAAACTGCATTAGATTATAAGCAATTGTTAAGCGAAAGAAAATATATGGAAGCTAGAGAAAAATATGGTGACGATTTTAGAGCTGGTATGGGTGCTGAATCGATTAAAGAAATTTTAAAGAAACTAGAAGTGGAAAAAGAAATTGATGAACTCGAAGCGAGGATGGATGATGTTAAAAGTCAAAAACGCAAAAAATTATTAAGAAGATTAAGATTGTTACGTTCATTACTTAAATCAGGGAATAGACCTGAATGGATTATTCTTGATGTTTTGCCAGTAATACCGCCTGATATTAGACCTATGGTTCAATTGGATGGTGGACGATTTGCTACATCAGATTTAAATGATTTATATAGAAGAGTTATTAATAGAAATAATAGATTGAAGAGGTTATCTTCTTTAGGTGCACCTGAAATTATTGTAAGAAATGAAAAGAGGATGCTTCAGGAATCTGTAGATGCACTAATTGATAATGGTAGAAGAGGAAGACCGGTTACAGGTTCTGGGAATAGACCTTTAAAATCTTTATCTGATATGTTAAAAGGTAAGCAAGGTAGATTTAGACAAAACTTACTTGGAAAACGTGTTGATTATTCTGGACGTTCAGTAATTGTTGTTGGGCCTACTTTAAAGTTTTATCAATGTGGACTTCCTAAAACAATGGCACTTGAATTGTTTAAGCCGTTCGTTATGAGGAAACTTGTAGAAGATGGAATTGCGCATAATATTAAAAGCGCAAAGAGAATTATTGAGAAGATGAAGCCAGAAGTTTGGCCTGTTGTTGAACATGTAATTAAGAATCATCCAGTACTTCTTAACCGTGCGCCTACTCTTCATAGGCTCGGAATACAAGCTTTTGAACCTGTATTAATTGAAGGAAAAGCTATTAGACTTCATCCATTAGTTTGTCCGCCATATAATGCGGATTTTGATGGGGATCAGATGGCTGTTCATTTACCTTTATCGGTTGAAGCACAAGCGGAATCAAGATTTTTGATGTTGTCAGTTAACAATATATTGGCGCCAAAAGATGGAGAACCGATTACATTGCCGTCTCAAGATATGATACTAGGAGCTTACTATTTAACGCTTCTTAGAAGAGACGATGAAGGTTTTATAACTAATAAAGCGTTTAAAGATTTTAATGAAATGTATATGGCATATCAAAATGATTATGTAAAATTACATTCAGTTGTGAAAGTTAGAGTGTTTTCTGAAATTACAGGTAAAAGTAAATTGGTTGAAAGTACTGTAGGAAGATTTATTTTTAATCAAGGTATTCCACAGGATTTAGGATATGTAGATAGAGAAAAAGATCCTTATGCATTAGAAGTTGATTTTTTAGCAGGAAAGAAACAACTAGCGAAAATTGTTGCTAAATGTTTTAAGAAACATCAAAATATTATTACGGCACAGGTATTAGATTATATTAAAGATGTTGGATTTAAATATTCTACAAAAACTGCAATTTCAATTTCTATTACTGATATGAAAATACCAAAGAAAAAAGTTGAATTGTTAGAAGAAGCTCATGTAATTGTTGATAAGTATCAAGAAGCGTATCGACGAGGATTGATGTCGGATAAAGAACGTTATGAAAAAATAATAGAACAATGGGCTGCTACTACAGAAAAAGTTACTGATGCGTTAATGGAAAACTTAACTTATATGAATAATCTTAATATAATGGCTGATTCAGGAGCTAGGGGTTCAAGAAGTCAGATTCGTCAGTTAGCTGGAATGCGTGGTCTTATGGCAAATGCTGTTGGAAAGACTGTTGAAATTCCGATTACATCTAATTTTAGAGAGGGCCTTACAGTTTTGGAGTATTTCATTTCTACTACTGGTGCTAGAAAAGGTCTTGCAGATACTGCTCTTAGAACTGCTGACTCTGGTTATTTAACTAGAAGGTTAGTGGATGTAAGTCAAGATGTAATTGTTAGAGAACTTGATTGCGGTGCTAAGAGTGGAGTTCTTCTTTCTGAAATAAGAGAGGGTAATGAAGTAATTGAAATGTTAGAAGAAAGGGTTTATGGTAGATATCCGGTTCACAATATATATTATCCTGGTACAAGTGATTTAATTATTTCAACTGATGAAATGTTTACTAAAGAATTGGCAAAAGAAGTTGTAAATGCTGGTTATGAAGAAATTGAAGTAAGGTCAGTGCTTGGATGTGAGGCTAAAAAAGGTGTTTGTTCAAAATGTTATGGCCTTAATATGGCTACTGGTAAAACTGTACATGTTGGTGAAGCTGTAGGGGTTATTGCTGCACAATCGATTGGTGAACCAGGGACTCAGTTGACAATGAGGACTTTTCATACGGGTGGTGTTGCTGGAGGCGATATTACTCAAGGTTTACCTAGAATTGAACAATTATTTGAAGCTAGAACTCCAAAATATTTAGCTAATATTGCTGAACAATCTGGAAAAGTAGTATTAAGAACTAGACGTAAGAAAAGAGAAGTGTTAATTACGGATGATGAAGGAAACACTTCGGTAGCAAGACTTGCTTTTAATGCAGTGTTGAAGATTAATGAAGGTGACTATGTTGAAAAAGGCCAATATTTAACTGAGGGTGCTGCAGATCCTAAAGAAATACTTGTAATAAAGGGAGTTAAAGCGGTACAAGAATATATTGTTAAAGAAATTCAAAAAGTTTATAGATTGCAAGGTGTAGAAATTGCTGATAAGCATACAGAAATAATTATTAAGCAGATGCTTAATAAAATTAGAATTACTGATGCTGGAGATTCTGAATATCTTCCTTCTGAAGAACTTTATTTCTCTAAATTTAAGAAAATTAATGAAAAGCTTGAAGCAGAGGGAAAAGAAATTATGAAGGGTGATAGAATTATTCAAGGAATAACAAAAGCATCGTTGGCTACGGATTCTTTCTTATCTGCTGCTTCATTCCAAGAAACGACTAGAGTTTTAACGGCTGCTTCAATGGAAGGTGCTATTGACGATTTAGAGGGATTGAAAGAAAATGTTATTATTGGAAAATTAATCCCAGCTGGAACTGGCTTAAAAAGATATCAAGACATTGCTATTCAAAATAAGAATGATTTTAATTAATAAGTAATTGACAGACTTAATATAGAATGGTAATATATAGTGGTGCTCTAAATAGGAGGTTATTTTGTTTGATTATTCTCTGTTTGATGATAAACTTAATTATAAGGTTGGACTTAAACAGTCGTTAATTGAATTGAAATGTGATAATGTGATGATTTTATTTGTTGCAAAAGATGCAGATAGCTTTATTACTAGAATTCCTATTGAAATTGCTAGAAAGTCTAATGTTGAAATTGTTGAAATTTTAACTAAGGAAAAATTAGGTAAGATATGTAAAATTGATATAAGTACTGCGATTGCAGTTGTTATAAAGAAAAAAATAAAAAGAAAAGGAGGTCTCGTATGCCAACTATAAACCAATTAGTAAGAAAAGGAAGAAAAACTTCTTCAAAAAAATCAACTTCTGCTGCTTTACACAAAAAGCATAATTCGGTAAGAAATACTTATTCAACAGTTTCATCACCACAGAAGAGAGGTGTTTGTACTGCTGTTAAGACTATTACACCAAAAAAACCGAATTCAGCTTTAAGAAAGGTTGCTAGAGTTAGATTAACAAATGGAATGGAAGTAACTGCTTATATTCCAGGAGAAGGTCATAATTTACAGGAACATAGTATCGTTTTAATTCGTGGTGGTAGAGTAAAAGATTTACCGGGTGTTAGATATCACGTAGTAAGAGGAGTACTGGATGCTGCAGGAGTTGAAGAAAGAAAACAAGGAAGATCCAAATACGGAACAAAAAAAGCTTAATAATTAATTAAATAAGTGTGCCTCATCTATTAGGTGAGGCATGTTAAGTAAATTAAATTGCTGCTTACGACAATTTGATTTGTCGAGTACCGTTGAGATTAATTTATTTTTAAGGAGGGAAGAAAGTGTCTAGAAAAGGGAATATTAAAAAAAGACAACCATTATTAGAACCAAAGTATAATAATATGAGAGTAACTAAGCTTATCAATAACGTTATGTTGGATGGTAAAAAAGGTACGGCTCAAAAAATTGTTTATACTGCATTTGAAAGAATTGAAGAAAAAACAGGCGAATCTGCTTTGGATATATTTGAAAGAGCATTAGAAAATATTATGCCTGTATTAGAAGTTAAAGCGAGAAGAGTTGGTGGAACAAACTACCAAGTTCCGATTGAAGTAAGAGGGACGCGTAGACAAACTTTAGGTTTAAGATGGTTAGTTAGATATATGAGAGAAAGAGGCGAAAGAACAGTTACTGATAAATTAGCGAATGAGTTAATGGATGCAGCTAACAATACTGGGGCTTCAGTTAAGAAAAAAGAAGATATTCATAGAATGGCAGAAGCTAATAAAGCATTTGCTCATTACCGTTGGTAATATAAACAAATTTTGAAGGAGGAAATTATGGCAAGAGCCTATTCTTTAGAAAAAACAAGAAATATAGGTATTATGGCTCATATTGATGCTGGTAAAACTACTACTACAGAAAGAGTTTTGTATTATAGTGGTAAGAGTCATAAAATTGGTGAAACTCATGATGGGGCTTCACAAATGGATTGGATGGAGCAAGAGCAAGAAAGAGGTATCACAATTACTTCCGCTGCTACGACTTGTGAGTGGAAGAAGCATAGAGTTAATATTATTGATACACCTGGACACGTTGATTTTACAGTTGAAGTTGAAAGATCATTAAAAGTGTTAGATGGTGCTGTTGCAGTTTTCTGTGCTAAAGGTGGAGTTGAACCTCAATCTGAAACTGTATGGAGACAAGCTAATAAATATGGTGTTCCGAGAATGGCATTTATAAATAAAATGGATGTTGTAGGTGCGGATTTTTTAAGAGCTGTTAATATGATTGAAGATCGATTAAAAGCTAATCCTATTCCTATTCAACTTCCGATTGGTGCTGAAGAAACATTTGAGGCTATTATTGATTTGGTTCAAATGAAAGCTATATTTTATAAAGATGAGTTAGGGAAAGAATCAGAAATTGTTGATATTCCTGATGAGTTTAAAGAAATGTCTGATGAATATAGAACAAAGTTGGTTGAAGCTGTTGCTGAAACAGAAGATAAACTTATGGAAAAATATTTAGAAGGCGAAGAACTTACTGAGAATGAAATTAAAAGAGGGATTAGAGCTGCTACTATAGCAAATGAAATAGTTCCTGTTCTATGTGGTTCTGCATATAAAAATAAAGGTGTTCAATTAATGATGGATGCTGTAGTAGAATATATGCCGTCGCCATTAGAGGTTAGACCTATTAAAGGGTTAAATAAAGATAATGAGGAAGTTTTTGTAAAAGCTTCTGATGAAGCGCCGTTTACGGCTTTAGCTTTTAAAATTATGACTGATCCTTATGTTGGAAAATTATCTTTCTTTAGAGTTTATTCTGGTGCTCTTAATTCAGGTTCATATGTATATAATTCAAATGAAAGAAAAAAAGAACGTATTGGTCGAATTTTACAAATGCATGCAAATAAAAGAGAAGAAATTGAAACGGTATACTCTGGAGATATTGCTGCTGCAATTGGACTTAAATATACAACTACTGGACATACGTTATGTGATATTGATAATGTTATAGTTTTAGAAAAAATGGAATTCCCAGATCCTGTAATAAGAGTTGCTATTGAACCTAAAACTAGAGCAGGGCAAGATAAGATGAGTGTTGCTTTAGCAAAATTAGCGCAAGAAGATCCAACTTTTAAAGCATATACTGATAAAGAAACTGGTCAAGTTATTATTGCTGGAATGGGTGAGTTGCATTTAGAAATAATTGTTGATAGATTATTAAGAGAATTTAAAATAGAAGCAAATATTGGTAAACCTCAAGTTTCTTATAAAGAAACAATTGAGCAACCTGTTAGTATTGATCATAAACATCAAAAACAATCTGGTGGACGTGGACAATATGGACATATTAAAATTAAGGTTAAACCTTTAGAACCAGGTGGCGGATATCAGTTTACTGATTCTGTTAAAGGTGGTACTGTTCCTAGAGAATATATTGGAGTAGTTGATAATGCATTAAAAGACGCTATGTCATCTGGTGTTTTAGGTGGATATGAAGTGGTAGATGTTGGGTTTGAATTATATGATGGTTCATCGCATGATGTCGATTCTTCTGAAATGGCATTTAAATTAGCTGCAATAGCAGCGTTTAAAAAAGCTATGAGAGCTGGTAATCCAGTGCTTTTAGAACCGCTTATGGCTGTTGAAGTAACAGTGCCTGAAGAATATATGGGTGATGTTATGGGCGATATTAGTTCAAGAAGAGGAAAAGTTGAAGGCATGGAAGCGGCTCATGGTGCTCAAATTATAAGAGCTCAAGTTCCACTTTCTGAAATGTTTGGATATGCTACTGATTTAAGATCTAAATCGCAAGGTAGAGGAAATTACGTTATGGAATTTAGTCACTTTGAAAAAGTGCCTAATTCAATTGCTGAAAAAGTATTAGAGGATTAATTTAAGGAGGAAATAGAAATGGCTAAGGAAACGTATCAAAGAAATAAACCGCATGTAAATGTAGGAACAATTGGACACGTAGATCATGGTAAAACTACATTAACAGCTGCAATTACAAAAGTGTTA
>JAYEHA010000203.1:0-3019 GCA_034659335.1 Bacillota bacterium | reverse complement strand
ATAGTAAGTTGTATTTTGGTTGTGGAGAAATATATGATGATTATGGAAAAGATGATAAATGTGAAAAACATGTTTTTTTTAATAAAGCTGTTTTAGAAGCAATTAAATATATTGATTTTATTCCAAATATTATTCATCTAAATGATTATCATACTGCAATGATTCCTTTAATATATAAAGTTAAATATAAAAAATATAATGAATATAGAAATATTAAATTTCTTTTTACGATTCATAATCTTAAATATCAAGGTATTTTTAATGCTAATAGAATTGCTGAATTACTAGAAATAGAGTTATCATATTTTAAAGAGAATAATATTTTATTTAATGGTCAGATGAATTGTATGAAAGTTGGAGTATTATTTGCGGATATGATTACTACTGTTAGTAAAACATATGCAAAAGAAATTACCTCAGTAAAATTTGGAGAGGGATTAAATGAATTATTAAAGAAAAATGAGTATAAATTAGAGGGTATAATTAATGGGATTGATTATCATGAGAATAATCCTGAAACAGATTTATTAATTTTTAATAATTATAATTGTAATAATTTTATTAATGAAAAGGTAAAAAATAAATTATTATTGCAAAAACGAATGGGTTTAAGAGAAGATGAGAATATTATTATGATTGGTATCGTTTCCCGTTTGACAGATATGAAAGGATTCGATATAATAAGAGAAATTTTTGAAAAGTTAATTAGTTATAATGTTCAATTTGTTTTATTAGGCGTAGGGCAAAATGATATTATTGATAGTTTTAGAAAACTTGAAAATAAATATCCAGATAAAGTAAGAGTGAATATTATGTTTTCAAATGAATTAGCACATAAAATATATGCTAGTGCTGATATTTATTTAATGCCATCTAAATTTGAGCCTTGTGGTTTAAGTCAATTAATTGCACTAAGGTATGGAACAATCCCCATTGTTCATGCTATTGGTGGACTAAATGATACAATTGAGTCATATAATGAATGCGATAATATTGGGAATGGTTTTAGTTTTGATAATTATGATGCGAATGAACTATTATTTAGTTTAAAAAAGGCTATGTTACTTTGTAGTGATAAGGAAAAATGGAATCAACTAGTTTTAAGAGCGATGGAATCTGATAATAGTTTTCATAAATCTGCAAAAGAATATATTAAAATTTATAAAGAGTTAATTGTATCATGCCCTGAGGAGGAAAAATGAAAATATCAAAAGAGGAATTTAAAAAGGATTTTTTAACAAAGCTATCACAGATTACTATTAAATGTTTAGAGAATACATCAGATTTGCAGAGGTATCAGGCTTTAGGCTTATTAACAAGAGATTATATTAGTAAATATTGGCTACAGACAAAAAATGAAATAAAGAGTGAAAATAAAAAAGAAGTATATTATTTTTCAATTGAATTTTTAACTGGTAAATTTTTGCTTAATAATTTAAAAAACCTTGGTATTTATAATGAAGCAAAAGAAGCGTTAGAGTCAATAGATATAGATGTTGACAAGCTTAGTCATCTTGAAAAAGAACAAGGTTTAGGAAATGGTGGATTAGGACGTTTAGCTGCTTGTTTTTTGGATTCATTTGCTTCTTTAAATTTAGCAGGTCATGGAGTTGGAATTAGATATAAATTTGGTTTGTTTAATCAAAAAATAGTTGATGGGCATCAAGTTGAGTTTCCTGATAAGTGGTTAACAAATAGAAATGTATGGGAAGTAAAAAAATTAGATGAAGCAGTAGAAGTTAAATTTGGTGGGGAAGTTAATTTTACTGGTAATGATAATACATTATCGTTTGATTATATTAATTACGATTCTGTTTTAGCAATTCCATATGATACTCCAATAGTTGGATATCATAATAATGTTGTTACAAATTTAAGGTTATGGTCTGCTGAAGCAATGAAAAATGATTTTGATTTAAGTAAATTTATTCATGCTTTTGATACAAAAAACACTGTTGAAGCAATTACTCAAGTGCTTTATCCAAATGATACATTTGAAGAAGGTAAGATTTTAAGACTTAAGCAATCTTATTTTTTAGTATCTGCTGGATTACAAGATATTGTTAAGAAATATAAAAAGACAAATAGATCATTATTAGATTTTAGTGATTATGTAGCCATTCAAATAAATGATACTCATCCGGCTTTAGCTATTCCTGAATTAATGAGGATTTTAATGGATGAAGAAAATTTCACTTGGAAAGCAGCTTGGGATATTACTACAAAAACTTTTGCTTATACAAATCACACTTTATTAGCCGAAGCTTTAGAAACATGGCCAGTTGATTTAATGGAAAAAATAGTACCAAGAATATTTATGATTATTAAAGAAATAAATGAAAAATTTTGTAGAAAATTGTGGAATGATTTTGATATTAATGATTTTGATAAAATCTCAAATATGGCAATAATTGGTGATGGTTATGTAAGAATGGCACATCTAGCGATTGAAGGCTCTCATAGTATTAATGGTGTTGCAAAACTTCATACAGAACTTTTAAAAAATAGAGCTTTAAATGACTTTTATAAAATATACCCTAAAAAGTTTAATAATAAAACGAATGGGATTACTCATAGAAGATGGATTATTAATTCAAATCCAAAATTAACAAGTTTAATTACTAAATTTATTGGAGAAGAATGGAAAAATGATACTTATTTAATGGAAGAAATTTTGAAATTTAAAGATAATTCTGAGTTTAGAGAAGAATTATTTGAGATAAAATTAGAAAATAAGAAAAAATTAGCAGAGTATATTATGGAGAAACAGAATATAGAAATTGATCCAAATTCAATATTTGATATTCATGCTAAAAGATTACATGAATATAAGAGACAAACTTTAAATATTCTTCATATTATGGTTCTTTATAATGAGCTTAAAAGAAATCCTAATTTAGATATTGAAAAGAGAACTTTTATTTTTGCTGCAAAAGCTGCACCAGGATATTATATGGCAAAACAAATTATAAAATTAATAAATACTGTTGCTGAGATTATAAATAATGATAAAAGTATT
>JAYEHA010000202.1:0-3025 GCA_034659335.1 Bacillota bacterium | reverse complement strand
TATTATAAAATTTTGTATATTAAGATAGGGAAAAATTTAAAAATATTAAAATAGATATAATGCAAATTTTTTTGCTAAGGTTAAGCAAATTTTTTTGCAGGAAAACGTTTTTTTTAGGATAATTTTCCTATTTTTAGTGCAATTATTAATATTTTTATTAATAATTAGTTGAAAATCTTATTGGAACAGTTTATGCATATATATAATGCAAACGAGTTTATTGTTTATATAATATGGAGGTGTCTTAAATGACAGGAAATGTAAGAGTAGCTATTTGGGGTTTTGGTGCAATGGGTAGTGGAATGGCAAAAATGTTATCAACTAAAAAAGGTGTAGATATTGTAGCAGTTTGTGATATGCATCCTGATAGGGTAAATAAAGATATTTATGATGTATTAGGAATTGAACGTGGAGATAGAAAGTCTGTAATTATTAATCCTGTTGTAGAAGAAGTTATAAAAGAAGGTGCGGCAGATATTTGTTTATGTGCAACTGATTCTTATACTTCAAAAGCATTTCCAAGATTAAAATATGTATTGGAACAAAAAATAAATGTAATTTCTACTGCTGAAGAAATGTCTTATCCAAAAGCACAAGAACCTGAACTTGCTAAAGAATTAGATGAAATAGCAAAAGCAAATGGAGTTTCAATTTTAGGAACAGGAATAAATCCAGGATTAATAATGGATTTATTAGTTACTGTATTAACTGGTTGCATGACTGATGTTACACATGTTGAGGCTAAACGAGTTAATTCGTTATCACCATTTGGACATGCTGTTATGGAAGAGCAAGGTGTAGGAATAACTGTAGATGAATTTGATAACGGTGTTAAAGATGGAACTTTAGCAGGACATGTTGGTTTTGCTGAGTCGATTAGTATGATTGGTGATGCTATTGGCTGGCCAGTAGAAAAAATTGAACAACAAATGAAACCAATTGTAACTACAGTAGATAGAAAATCGCCTTATGGATTTGCAGCAGCTGGAAATATTGCTGGAGTAAACATGACAGGACAGGGTTTTGTTGATGGGGAAGTAAAAATTGATATGATTCATCCACAGCAGATCGAACCTGAAATGGAAGGAACTCATACTGGAGATTATATTGTATTAAAAGGTAGTCCAGAAGTTAATATGGCTATTAAGCCTGAGGTTGATGGTGGACTTGGAACTATTGCTATGTGTGTTAATATGATACCTCAAGTTATTAATTCTCATCCAGGTTTAAAGACTATGTTAGATTTACCGGTTCCAAGAGCGATTATGGGTGATATGAGAGATAGAATTAATAAATAGGAGATGATTTATGAAAGCTATAAAAGGACAATGGGTTAAAATTCATTCAATTGTTTTAACACCCGAAGAAAGAGCGCCACAAGTACCAGATGATACTAAAAAAGTTCCTCTTGAAATGTGGGTAAAAGGGCATCTTTTGTCGGATGCTGAAATTGGAGATTTAGTTAAAGTTAAAACAATGACTGGAAGAATTGTTGAAGGAAATTTATTTGAGATTAATCCAACATATAAACATTCGTTTGGTGAAAATATTCCTGAATTATTAGAAATCGGTCCTAAACTTAGAAAAATTTTATTTGAGGATGGTGAAGAATAATGAAGGTTAATAATTATGAAGCTGTAATGAGTAGAAAAAATGAAATTATGAAAAAAGCTGTTGGTATTGATTATGAACAGTTTGAAACTAAATCAATTGCATTTGACTTTGAGGGTATGATGAAGAAAGTTGGTTATACGCTAGAAGAGATGATAAAAATTCAAAAAGATAGTGGAGTTGGTGAAACAAAGATTTATGAAATGAAAAATTTAACTAATTTAGCTAGAAAATATTCTGAAGAAGGAAAAGGTGCGAGAATATTTATAAAAGATGAAGCAGCTAATCCATCAGGTAGTTTTAAAGCTAGACGTGCTGCAAATGCTGTATATCATGCTAAAAAGAATGGTTATAAGGGAGTTATTGCAGCAACAAGTGGCAATTATGGTGCTGCAGTTGCTTCACAAGCTGCGATTCATGGATTAAAATGTATTATTGTGCAAGAATGTTATGATTCTGAGCATAAAGGACAACCTGAAATAATTGAGAAAGCAAGAAAATGTGAGGCATATGGGGCTGAAGTAATTCAACTTTCAGTAGGGCCAGAATTATTCTATTCTTTTTTACAATTATTAGAAGAAACAGGATATTTTAATGCCTCTTTATATACTCCATTTGGCATAGCAGGTGTTGAAACATTAGGTTATGAAATATCAATGCAAATGCGTGAAATGGTAGGAAAAGATCCTGATGTAGTTATATGTACAAATGCAGGAGGCGGTAATTTAACTGGGACAGCCAGAGGGTTATTAAAAGCTGGAGCTGAAAACACTAAAATTGTTGGAGCAAGTGTTGATTTAAAAGGTCTTCATATGGCTAGTGATAAGCAATTTAATAGAAAATCTTTTACTACTGGACATACTGGATTTGGAATACCGTTTACAACATTTCCAGATAGATCTGATGTACCAAGATCAGCTGCAAGACCTTTAAGATATATGGATAGATATGTGACTGTTACTCAAGGCGAAGTTTTCTATATATGTGAAGCAATGGCACAACTTGAGGGATTTGAAAGAGGACCGGCCGGAAGTGTTTCTTTAGCAGCAGCATTTAGTGTTGCAAAAGAAATGAATGAAGATGAAATAATTCTTGTTCAGGAAACTGAATATACAGGAGCTGGAAAACATATTCAACCACAATTATCATTTGCAAGAGAAAATGGAATAGAAATTAAATTTGGGAATCCTGAAGATCAAATTCCAGGTAAAAATATTATTTTTCCTGAAAATCCTGGTTTAATAATGACAAAAGACTTAAATATGAATAGTGTTAAAAAATCATATCTTAAGAAGGCTTTAGAAAGTGCTAAGACAGTAAATGAAAAAGATGTTGAATATTTAATAGATGAAATAAATGAACCAAGACAATTTATAATTGATTATTTAGAAGAACTTAATGTGAAAATAGTGGA
>JAYEHA010000201.1:0-3043 GCA_034659335.1 Bacillota bacterium | reverse complement strand
GATTCAAAGTTGTGAATTGGAAGAGGAAATTTATTTAAATCCAGTTAGAAAAAGAGAGGATAAAAGTCAAGAAGCAATTTGATAATATTTTATAATAAAAAAACGACAAGTTTCTTGACAATTACCGGTTATAATGTTTATGGAATTACTTATTAAATCTTTCAAGAGGAAAAGGAGCAAAAATGAGACACAGAAAATTTATTCTGCTTGTTATACTGCTTGTTGTCATATTGAGCGGCTGTTATTCCAAGCAGCAATCCACAGTAGAAGAAAATAGCAGCATAAATAATACTATTACATCTCAACAAGAGCTTGTACGGTCATTTCTAGAAAAAATATATACTTCTAGTGACGAAGGAATTTTAAAACTAGAAGAATTACTATCCTCATTGGAAAAGGTAGTTAGTACAGTTGAGGACACAAAAATTTTAGAGCCTCCGTGTTTAATCAGCTATTTTGAATATTTACACGATACGTACGACGAATATCTGAGTGACGATGTTTATGACAAATTTGCTCGAAGACGACTCTTAGATGCAGCAGCACAAGCTTATGTTCAAAAAGAACTTAAACTTTCAATTGCGCACATTACAATCAACTATAACGACAGTCAGGGTGGTTATGACTTTGAGGTTACATACAATTTGATCTCCAAAGACGGTAGTATCACTGATAGTATTGTCACAAGTGGGATTTTAGTTGTCGAAGAAAAGATTGTCCATGGGCGTATCGATACAATTGTATACAATATCCGTTGACCCTTTCGCATGAGTCGAGCATGCTAACTATTCTAATTATTAGAACATAAATAAGCTTTCGTAATATAATAAAATAAAAGATAATCATGTGGTGCATTATATCTCGGACATATCGTAGAAGAATCTAGAGAAGAACCAGCGTGGCGCTTAACAGGTTTAAATTCTTTTTCGTACTTATGTTTGCAACAAGCAATTAAGAATTCATAGTCCTGCTTGTAGAACTTAACAATAATAGGCAATAATTGGACAATTTGTATTTAAACTAATTTTCATTAACAATTTGATGAATTGTATTTGCCCATGCACAACACTTGATCCAAATTGAACAACTGGCTCGTTTTCAAAAGAACTTCTTTACAAGAAATTAAATAAAGAGAACAATCAATGGATACAACTAGGAGTTAGAGCAAATGATTGTCAAATAACCAATTACGTAAATGAGAACAATTGTATCATTATTAGCTTCGAAGCTAATCAAACAACAATATTATCTGGCAGCGTAAGGTCTCCCCTTATAAATATCAAATCAATTTCGGATCATGAAATTATAGTTGAATACAGTAGTTCACCAGAAATTGCATCATTGTCAGCTGAACTACTTAAGGAAAAGAATATTGAAGTAAATACTTTTAAAGATATAACTGACTTGTCATATGTCCAACTAAAGATATCCCAACTAGAATATGAATCATATGCAGCATACTTTGAACCTACAGACGGATTTATAGATGATTTAGTTATTTGCTTTAAATAATGTAATTGAATGTAAAAGAAGTTTATACTCATGGTAAGGAAATCTATAACACACAAATATAAGTATTAAGCTGAAGACGTATTCCTCTATGAAAAAGAATAAATACACAATTAATCAATAATTTTGAGGAGGAAAGAAATTTGAAAAAATTAAAAATTATGTCACTATTGATGGTAATGTTATTGTTAATTAATCTAAATATCCCTGTATTAGCAGCAGATAAAGCAAACATTGAAGAGAGGGAGATGGATAATCTTGATAAACTTATTATTGCACATAATTATTTGTCAGGGAAATTTGACATTGATATGTGGAAAGGTATTGAAGCAGTAAAAGGGATTACAAATCTTTATGACCTTGATGACAATGTAATTGCATATTATGTCACTTTTGAACCAACGGGATATGCAATTGTTAATAATAACTTAGATAATCCGATAGCTATTGAGTTTGGTGATGGGAACAGTCAAGTTATTGAGGAAGTACTTAAAGCTAATGTTAGCAAAGATACTGCGAAACATGTCATTTATGCAGGTATGGGATATAGTTTTGTTAAGGAAGACATTATTTCTAAAGAATCAAAAATAACCAAAGAAAAGATGTAGAAGAGAAATTGGAACTTGACCAATTGTATAAGGTTTTAAATGAAGAGAATGATAAAGAAAGAGAGCTTCATGAAAAGACTAGAGCATTAATTCTTGAGAGTAATGAAATTGAGGTTGAAACAAAAGGCGGTTCTTATAATTTTATTGATTGGGATGATATGTCTTCAGGCTCATATTCATCAGGATATATCCCATTTTGGGGGACAACTTGGGCTGTAATGAGTGATTACAATTCTATTGCCAATAATCATTGTGGAGCTACGGCTGCTACTAATATTTCGTTATATTATGCTAAAAGAGGTTACACAAATTTGAAGAATAATAATAGTATATATGATACATTTGTAGATCTTCATGGTAGAATTGGTAATGGACCGGCAATGATGATAGCTCCTGATTTAAAAGATTATGTTTCTGATCAAGGATATACTATGAAGTCCTCAAGTGTTTCATCATTTTCAGGGCTTAAAACTGCGACATTAAATGATAGACTTTGTGGGGTTATTCTAACAGTAGCAATTAACAATTGGCACTGGGTTGTATCAACAGGATGGAGAGAATATGATTCAGGGAATTGTTACATTAGATGTGTGAATGGTTGGGAAGATTCAGCAAATAATTTCTTCCTATGGAAAACATCAAATGTATGGTCACTGACTCAATACTATATGCAATAAGAGTGATTTGATATATAATAAATTGTAATGATGAACCTATGTTTCGGCATCTAAGGATAGATCTATAATAATTTGAGGGGGATATAGGTTCGTATTAAAGTAATAGTCTCTCAGAACAAAATCGCTAAATAGCATGAGAAAAACTTATAAATATACAAAAAGATGAATAATATTCAAAAATATTTTGGCGAAGACTAAAAAACTAAAAGATTGCATGACAAAATACCAAACTTAGAATGTATTTTTAAA
>JAYEHA010000200.1:0-3053 GCA_034659335.1 Bacillota bacterium | reverse complement strand
AGTCCTTCTCTATTAACATTTAGTTTTTCATTTCAAATGTAATCTTCTCATTAAACTATCATTTTATCATAAAAAGTTATCCTTGACACATTTAAAAATAAAAAATACCTCAAATAGGCACCGAATAATAATATATTAATCGATGTTTATTGGAAGTATCCTAGTTATTTATCCCTTTTTATTTTTTTATTTTTTTTGATTTCCCCCAACTAACTATATCCTTATACTGTTCTTCTGGCCCAAAATAGCCACAAACACCCATCCTAGGACTATTTACAATTGGTAAATAATATTCGTCAGAATTTTCCAGATGATCTTCACAGTAAAACTCTGGACTCCAGTCTTCTAATACATGCGTTGCCTCTTTATCGCATTCTTCGCATTTATAAACATGTTCTTCATTTCTAGCTAATATCTCAATAATATTCTCTCTATCTGCACCTTTTACAGCATCAATTACTTTACAGTGCAATACAGTTGGTGTTCCAAAATCATATTCATATTTAAATTTATCCTTAACCTCTAACACTTTTCCTAATTTCTTATCTATACCACTTTCAGAATATATGCTTTCGTACATAGGATATCTTCTGTCTTTAAACTCAAATTCACTACAATGGTCATAACTCTCTAGCCAGATATCTCTTAAAAATCGATCCAAATCTCCTAAAGTTGCATTTGCTTTAATATCTATATAAAGAGAATACCCATATCCTAAATTATTGTAAATATTTATTTTATAATATGTCTGTTCTGAACCTTTTTTGTATTTTTCTTTTAATTTTTTACAACTTTTTAAATGTCGTGATAGTCCTCTTTCAGTATACATTTTTCCGCAAGCAATACATTTAATTTCTGACATAAACACTCCTTTTTTTAATTCATAGATTTACTTTAAACTTTTTATTTTCTATACATATTTTATCATTTTTTTAAAAAAATTCTAGATTATTCCAAGTTTTTTAATATTTTCATAATATGAATTAATTTTCTATCCCAATTTTCAATGTTTTTCTCTAATTTTTTTGAAAATAGTATATTATTTTCAACTTTGAATTTAATATTATTAATTTTGAAATTATATTTATTCTCGTTCGCATAAGTTTCTCTTATTCTATTTAGTTCTATCCAAATTCTCCATTCTTTAGAATCTTTTAAAGTTAATTCAGGGAAATACTTTGCTCTTTGAAGTAGTAAATTATTCGTTAAAATATACCTATTGCTTACTCCAAAATCCCTTACTTCAATTGGGTTTTCAAGTTCTTTTATTTCTTCTAATTCAAAATAATGATATAGTGTATCTTTTCTTTCTTCAACTTTTCTAAAAGGAATTGTTTTTCTATTTTTTATTTTCCATTTTTTTATTTTTGCATAGAATTTAATAACTGAGTTATTTCCAAATAATCCCTTTGATTGGTAAATTGAAATATATTCAACTTGATTTTTTAAAAAGTCATCGCCTTCTTTAATCGGCATATGGTATATTTTATTTTCTTTAATAAACTTAAGTTGTTCTTTTGATCTTATTGAACCTATTAAAACATTTTGATTAAATTTAGTATTGTCACTGTACTCTTCATTTCCAATTGGCAATATATTTCTTTCATATGAATCAAGTGGACTTTCTTCAATTAATTTTTTTAAAAATTCACTCATTAATTTAATGCTTCCTGGTAAGAAAGGATAACCACCAATATTCATTTTTTCTATACTTTTATAGAATTTATGATTTTTATATTTATCTTCATTATTATTTGGAAATAATACATATGCTCCTACCATAGTTCTTTTAAAGTTACCTTCTTCTTCAGATACTATAGCATCTCTATATCGATGCATAGCATTTATACTTTCTTTAGTTGGTCCATTATCCTTTGAAGTATCTATTCTATATTTTGCATCAAATATAAATTTATATTTGACTTTTGAATTATTTTTCTCTAGTTCTAAAATATAATCTGGTTTCTGCCCAACAGTTATTTCTTTTCCAGATGATTTATTATATGAAAGCTTAAATTCTTCGTTTGTTTTAAGATTAATATAGTTTATTATTGATTCTTTTCCTTTGCTTAAAGATACATTTATTCCTGAATAATTAAACTTAACAAGATCTTCACTTATTAGTTTATATTCTTCTCTAAGTATTTGATTTATCTTTAAAAAACACCAATATTCATATAGTTCTGCTGTATCTTTCATTGATAGTTTAAATAAATCACTTTCTATTGTTAATCCTTTTTTTAACATTACATAGTATTTATATAGACTTCTATAACCAGGGGCCATTTGCAAAACTAACGATAATGAGTCTAGTTTATATATATCGCCTACGTCTTTTAAAAAAGTTAGATGTATTATTGATTTTAATTTTTTATTAATATATTCTATTTTTTCTAACACTTTTTTATCTGGAGCACCACCATAATATTCATTTACACTATTAAGATATTTTATCTTGAAGTTTTCTACTCTTATAATTACATCTTTTATCATCCATTTAACAAATTTGTTTTCAAAAGTATCATATGTAATTCTTTTATCCACATCAAGGAATTTTGTTGGTAACTCACTATCTTTATTATAAAATTGTGGATTTTTATTGACCCATTTGATTCCTTGTCGACTTATTCTTTTTACTTTTCCTGCTCTTTTAATTGTTGTTATATTCTCAAGTTTATGGTGTGTTTGATTATCTACTCGTCTAAAGGCTTTTAAAAATGATTCAAAGATATTAATTAGAATACTAAAGAATTCACTATCACTAATTTTCCCTTGATCTGTAACTGACATTTCCTGAAATGTTCTTTTCAAAAAATCAAAAGATAGATTATAAACTTCTTTGTTAATATCTTCCATTAACTGTTTATAATCTTCTTCATAGTCTATTTTTGTTGGAAATACTTTTATTGTTAGTTTAAATAAGTCGTTTCCTTTTGATTTAACAATAAATTCAGTATTCCCAATATTATTTCTAAAGTTAATTAATCCAGATAGTATTCCTTTATCAACTTCTTCTACAGAGTTTTCTATAGATGAATCTACATGATGAAATG
>JAYEHA010000199.1:0-3068 GCA_034659335.1 Bacillota bacterium | reverse complement strand
AACATTCAAAATGAAAAAGTGGGATATTACTTATTATTTGATTTTACAAAGAAAGAAGAACGAAAGAAAGGCTGGACTCAAATAGAAGATAAGAAGATATATGAGGTGGTAGTTTAATGAAAACATTTTATCATAATTTGCGGGGTGAATATGAGAAGATTTGATGATGATGGGTTAGATAGTATAGAATTAAAGATAGGTGAATCTATAGCTAATAGTCAACTACTCACGACTGAAACCGCGAGTATCTACGAGCTAAGTTCATGAAATTGAAAAAAATATAAAAGAAGAACCTCTAGATGAATCAAATAAAAACGTTAATAAGTTAAGAAGTTTATTAGAGTTGTATTTAGATGAAATGCCACTTTGGAGATATAAGGGATATAAAAACGAAAATTCATTACCTTTTAAAACTAGTAAAAAAGTGGGAAGAAATGATCCTTGTCCATGCGGAAATGGAAAGAAATATAAACACTGTTGTGGCAGAAAGATATAAATAACAAAATAAAACAAAACAAAAAAACAAAAGAAGAGTAGATAAAAGGAGATAAAATGAAAAATTTAAAAAGACTTACGGCAATTATAGTGATAATGGTGGTATTATCTACTTCTACATTTGCGGGCATTAATATCCAACCAAATCCTGAAGATGAATCGGCATTTATGGACTATATTATTAACTTTGTATTAGAAAACTTTAAAACAGAAATTATTGAAAAAGAAATTACAAAAGAAGATTTAGTAGAAGGAGCATATAAAGGTATATTTAATGAACTTGATGCTCATAGTGTTTATTTTAATGAAGATGAATATGAAGACTTTACTACTAGTACTGAAGGGGAGTTTGGTGGAATAGGAATAAGTGTTACTAAAGAAGAGAAATATATTAAAGTAGTAGCTCCATTAAAAGGAACTCCAGGAGATAGAGCAGGGCTTAAATCAAATGATAAAATTATTAAAGTAAATGGAGAAGATATTACTGATTGGACATTACCAGAAGCAGTTGATGTAATGCGTGGTAATCCAGGAGCAAAAGTTATTTTAACAATAGATAGGAATGGAGAAATATTAGAATTTGAAATAATTAGAGAAATTATTAAAATAGATGCAGTTGAATTTGAAGAACTTGATAATAAAATAGGATATATTAAGATCATTCAATTTGGTGCTAACTCATACTTAGAAACAAAAGATGCACTATTTGAGTTAAAAAATAGAAATATTGAATCTTTAATTATTGATTTAAGAAATAATCCGGGTGGATATTTAGATGAAGTAGTATATATTGCAGATTTATTTATAGATAATGGCAAAGATATAGTTCATGTAGATTATAAAGCTCAAGATGATATAACTTATATAGCTGAAACGCCAGATTTATTTGATAAAAAGATTGTAGTTTTAGTTAATGAAGGATCAGCATCTGCATCGGAGATTTTAACTGGTGCGCTTAAAGATAATAAAGAAGCAACTATAATAGGAACTACTACTTATGGTAAAGGGACTGTTCAGACTTTAGTTAAATTAGCTACAGGTGGTGGAATGAAACTTACTGTTGCTGAATATATGACTGCTAACCATACTCATATTAATAAAGTAGGAATCGAACCAGATATAATTTTAGCAAATAAAAATGGTGAAGATATGAAAGCATTAAATGAAACTTTTGTACCAATGAATGAAAGAAAAATAATATACTTTAATGAAACATCATTAAATGTCTATGGTGTGCAACAAAGATTAAATGCGTTGGGATATAATTTAGTGTTTGATGGTAGATTCGGTCCTAATACATTAAATGCACTTAATAGCTTTCAAAAAGCAAATAACTTTAAAGTAAAAAGCTATATTGATAATGGTACAATTAATAACTTAAATGAAGCGATTGAATATTTATCAGTTAATGAAGTTGATTTGCAACTTAATAAAGCTATAGAAATATTAAATGTTACAAATTGATTACAAAAAAACAAAAAAAAGAAAATAAAAACAAAAAAATAGAAAAAAATAGAAAATAAAAACAAAAACAAAAAAACAAAAAACAAAAAATGTAAAATTTAAGTAAGTTTTGCACAAAATTGCATTAGTTATAAACATTTTGTGGATAAGTCTGTTAAAAAAGCTGTGGATTTGAAAACTTTCAACATAATTAACAGCTTGTTAACAAAAATTAACAAAAAATATAAGAAAAAAATATAAGAAAAAAACATCAAAATTTGTAATATAACTGTAATTAACATTTTATTCTAAATAGTGTATAATGTATCTATAGTTTAAAGAAAGTCTCTTTTACAGTTATGTTACAAAACATGACTTTGATTGACTGAGAGAGCTATAAGTGTTATACTTTGATGTAGATATGATTATATAGTGTATGTACATACATTTTATAATATATGAACCAACCAGGTTCGAGGTAAGGGGAGACCGGTTGATTGATCAATGTCCCCTTCGTAAAAAAAGAGAAGTATAGATTATAAGGAGGAATTTAAGATGAAGAAAATTTTATCTCTAGTATTAGTAGTAGTATTAGTACTAGGAAGTATGCCATTAGCATTTGCTGATGAAACTACTCCAACGGCTGGTGAAACATTACAAGCTTACGGTTTAGTGGACGGTATGGATGCTGAGGGTAACTTAGGTGAAGATGTACAAGTAACAAGAGCAATGATGATAAAATTGTTATTAACTTTATTGGGGCAAGAAGAAACTGCTGCGGCATTTACATTGCCTTCAACTTTCACTGATGTACCTGCTGACGCATGGTATGCACCATATGTTGCATATGCTGAGTTAATGGGATACACAAACGGTATGGGAGACGGAACATTCGCTCCAGAGGCTTTAGTAAGCAAGCAAATGGTTGCTACTTACATGTTAAGAGCTTTAGGATATGAAGGCGCATGGGAAACTGCTTTAGATGATGCTGCTGCTCTTGGTATCGATGTTGACGCTGAAGAAGATTTAGTAAGAGGCGACGCATTTGATATGATGTTAGATGCTTTAGATGTACCTTCTAAAGATACTGAAGTTAAATTAGGAGCTAAATTAGAAATCGAAGATTTCAC
>JAYEHA010000198.1:0-3069 GCA_034659335.1 Bacillota bacterium | reverse complement strand
GGCATAAAAAGAAGTTAAACCAAGTACCATTTGAAGTTAAAGATTTTAGGTTGTTTGATAAGGTTATATACGAAAACAAAGAATATTTTATATTCGGAAGACGAAAAACAGGATATTTTGATATAAGGGATTTACAAGGAAACAAAGTAAATAAAGGCTCAATAAGCTACAGGAAACTAGAATTATTAAAAAAAAGAGGAGGTGTACTCGTGGAGAAACGTATAGCTTAATATAAGGTATTATTTAGCGTACACGTTTCCTCTCACGACTAAAGTCGCGAGTCTCCACGTGCTATTTTATGAAAACACTTCTTACAATAAAAAATCTTCAAATAAAATATGATGATACTATTACTTTAGAAAATGTAAATTTTGAAATAAAAGAAAATACATTTATTACTATTATTGGCCCTAATGGTGGAGGAAAAACCACATTAATAAAAGCAATTCTTGGCTTTATTAATCCAAATCAAGGTGAAATTATATATTCAAAAGACCTTAAAATTGGGTATGTCCCACAAAAAAATAACTTTGAAGAAGAATTTCCAATAAATGTAAAAACTGTAATTTTATCAGGTATTTTAAATAAAAAAATAAAACTATTTCATTCTTATTCAAAAAAAGATAAAGAAACACTAAAAAATGTTTTAAATAAAATAAATATTAAAAAATTAGAATGCAAACAAATAAATGAACTATCTGGTGGAGAACTTCAAAAAGTTTTACTTGCTAGAGCAATAATATCTAATCCAAATTTATTAATTCTTGATGAACCGTTTTCAAATATTGATACTTCTTCAACAAAAGAATATTATCAACTATTAGAAACTTTATCAAAAACAA
Organism: Bacillota bacterium; assembly: GCA_034659335.1. Lineage (GTDB taxonomy): Bacteria > Bacillota > Clostridia > Peptostreptococcales > Acidaminobacteraceae > HSG29. Next base: position 2,227 of record JAYEHA010000198.1, on the reverse strand, counting down.
TGTCTATACTAATAATTTCTCATGATATTGGTGCTATAACTTCATATACAGATGATGTTATATGCGTCAATAAATCCGTTCATTATCATAAAGGAAGTGAATTATCAAACAACGACATTCAAAGCACTTATGGTTGTCCAATCGACTTAATAGGTCATGGCATCCCGCATAGGATATTCCCAACACATATAGAAGGTGATAATAATGATTAATTTAATTTTCAAATATACTTTTTTACAAAATGCAATATTAGGTGCTATTTTAGCAAGTATAATAACAGGAATAATTGGTAGCATAATAGTTGAAAAAAAATTAGTTATGTTAAGTGGTGGTATCGCTCATATTTCTTTTGGCGGATTAGGACTTGGATACTTAATAAATATTGAACCAATTTATTCAGCATTTGTTTTCTCAATTATTTCTTCTTTAGGAATAGTTAAACTTAATGCCTCAGAAAAATCATATACTGATGTAATTATTGGAATTTTTTGGTCTTTAGGAATGGCACTGGGAATTTTATTTATTTATTTAACTCCAGGTTATCCACCTGACGTTAATTCATATTTGTTTGGTGATATATTGACAATTTCTAAAATTGATCTAATACTTATTAGTATTACTACTGTAATAACAGTGTTAGTTTTGGTTTTATTTTATAATTATTGGATTGCATATTTTTTTGATGAAGACTTTTTTTATGTATTAGGATTTAATAAAAAAATATTTGATTATTTACTATTTGTTTTAATAACAATTGCAATTATCTCATTACTTAAATTAGTTGGTATTATCTTAGTTATTGCTTTGCTCACTATACCACCTTCAATGGCTAAATTGTTTTCAAAATCATTTAATAAAATAATTATACTTTCTACATTTTTTTCATTATTATTTATTTTAAGCGGATTATACCTTTCTTATATTTTAAATATACCATCTGGTGCTACAATAATTGTAACTTCAGCATTAATATATTTTATAGCTTTAATATTAAAAAATGCATTTAAAAAATAAAATATCCTTTAAATGCATTTTCAATGAATTATCCTAAAACCAAACTCAAAATTAACAATATCTTTCATTAACTAAAATATATGCCCTCTTTCAGGTACAATACAAATAAACTTAAGCAATTTTTTACCAGTGTTTTTAAATTGATGTAGTTCATTTGACGGTATATATGCAATAGAGCCTTTTGATATTACTTGTTCTTTCCCATCTAAAAATAATACGCCATTTCCTTCTAGCACATAATTAATATGTGGCCAATCATGTGTATGTTTTGGTGAAAATCCATTTTCCTCTACCTCAACACTTCGCATTACATATCCATCCCATCCTTCTTTTGGTCCAATTAATACTTTCATCAAAGAATTTTTTGCATCAATATGATCTACTATTTCACCTTTAATATTTTTTTCATTGTTTAACATATTATCTCCCTTCTCTATTGCTCATATTGTACCACACTTTACATTTTTTCTAAATTCACTTTCTTAACTGCCTTTTTTATACAATTAAATATCTTCTTATAACTTGACGGTGGACCCATTTGAATATTTTTGCCATTTATATAAACACCATCATATATACCATATTCCAAAAAAACATCTCTATCAGTAGTATCAAGCATTCTTATATCAATATCATCTTCAAATTCTTTTATCGCTCTAAGTGTCCTCATAACAGTAATATTATTAGCAGGACACCAACCATTTTTAAAAATTAAAATCTCCACCTTATTATTATCTTTTTCACTTTTTGTTACTTTTGCATTTCTAGTAAATTTAGGTTTATGGTTAATATTTTCATCTGATTTCACCATTAAAACCATACCTTTATATTTATCAATTCTTTTATATCCATGTTTTTTAAACCAAGAAGCCTTCATCCAAAATGGCAGATCAACTCCCCAACTTAATATACCTTTAAGATCATACTTAACATATCTTTCTCTGCTACTTCTAAAAGCAATGTACCAATTCCCATTTTTGGTTATTCCCTACACCTTCTTTATATCCATGAACCCAAATACACTTAATAATATAATACCATTCTCCGTTGCTAACAAACGATAATTCAGCTGGTATATACTGAATCATTCCAACAATTTCACCTTGTTTATTTTTTGCTAATTTAACTCTTAATCCCTTATCCTTAAATTTATCAAACCATTTTTCTTTTAAATTTCCCGATTCTGGCATCTCTTTTGACCATTCTTCTAAAC
>JAYEHA010000197.1:0-3107 GCA_034659335.1 Bacillota bacterium | reverse complement strand
GTAATTGAGAAAGAAGATTTTGATTTATTACTTAATCACGTAAGGAAAAATATTAGAAATGTTGGGAATGAAATAATCGATGGGAATATTAGTCATAATCCATTAAAAATTAATCAACAATTAAATGCTTGTGATTATTGTGATTATTCTGGGATATGTCAATTTGATAAGCAATTAATAAAAAATAAATATAGAACTGTTAATAATTATAGTGATAAAGAAATTATTGAATTATTAAATTCAAATAAAGAAATTAAGGATAAATAGATTAATCATATTAAGGTTTGGAGGAAAACAGATGGTAAAATGGACTAATGAGCAAAGAAGTGCTTTTGAAAGTAGAAATCAAAATTTGTTATTGTCTGCAGCAGCCGGTTCTGGTAAAACTGCTGTATTAGTTCAGAGAATAGTTTCTTTAATTATTGATGATAAAGTTCCAATTAATAAAATGTTAATAATTACTTTTACTAAAGCAGCAGCTGGGGAAATGAGAGAAAGAATACTTGAAGCGTTGTCAGAATTAATGAATGAAAAAGATATTGATAAATCTTTTATTAGAAAACAAATTACTATGATTAATAATTCAAATATTTCAACGATACATGCATTTTGCATGGAGGTTATTAAAAGAAATTTTCACAATATAGATATTGATCCATCTTTTAGAATACTTGATATGACAGAAAAAGAACTTTTATTTATAGAGTCAATCAATGAAGTATTAGAAATAGAATATGAAATTGGACAATCTGAGTTTATAACTTTAGTGGAATCATATACTTCAAATAGAAATGATGAAAAGTTAATTTTGATTATAGAAAGTATATATAAGTTTATTAGAAGTAAACCTCATCCTTTTGATTGGTTAGAAGAAAAAGTTGAGTTATATAATATTGATAAAGATAATATTGATGATCATATATGGGTAAAAGCTTTAAAAAAAATTATTATTAAAGAACTAAAAATATCTAAAAAATATTTAGATGAGGCTATGATTATATCTGAGGAAATAAATGGACCTTTGGAATATGGGAAAACAATAAAATCAGATTTAGAGATAATTTATAATTTAAAAGAGCTAATTAATAATGATGTTAGCATGTTTTATAATGAAATCAATAATATTAGTTATCAAAGACTTGCAAGTATTCCTAAAAAAAGAAAAGAAGAAATTGATCCAGAATTAATAAAATTAGCAAAACAATTACGTGATAATTCAAAGAAAACTATAAAAAAATTAAGTGATAAAATAGGGCTTAAGAGTTTTAATCAACAAATAGGTGATACTAATAAACTTTATGCAACAATAAAATATTTAGTTGGAATTATTAAAAAAGTAGATATTCAATTTAGAGATAAAAAATTAGAAAAAAATTCAGTTGATTTTAATGATTTAGAGCAATTTGCTTTAGAACTGCTTAGGGATAATAATATTAGTAATAAATATAGGGAAAAATTTGATTATATATTTGTTGACGAATATCAAGATACAAATATTATTCAAGAGGAAATTGTTAATTTGATAAAGCGTGATAATAATGTTTTTTTAGTTGGTGATGTAAAGCAAAGTATTTATAAATTTAGGCTAGCAGAGCCAGAGTTGTTTTTAAGTAAATATGAATCGTTTTCAATTTCAGAAAAAGCAGATAATAGAAGAATTAATTTATCTAAAAATTTTAGAACAAGAGTAGAAATTCTTGATGGAATAAATTATATTTTTAAGGATTTAATGACCAAAGAATTTGGAGAAATCGAATATAATAAAGATGCATATTTATATAAAGGAATGGAATTTGAAAATATTAATAATCCAAATGTCGAAATTAATATAATAAATATTGATAAGAAAAGTGCCTCTATAGAAGAAGTTGATCAAGAATTACTTGATTTAAAAACTAGTGAGATTGAAGCAAAAGCTGTTATTCAAAGAATAAGAGCGTTGATTGATACGGAAACTTATGATAAAAAATTAAAAAAAATAAGAAAAATTGAGTATAGAGATATTGTTATTCTTATGAGAGCAACAAGTAATTGGGGGCCAATTTATGAAGAGGTATTTATGAGGGAAGGAATTCCTTTATATTATGAAGGAGGAACCGGATATTTACAAACTCTAGAAATTGAGATTTTTTTAAATTTATTAAAAGTAATTGATAATAAAAGAAATGATGTTTCACTTTTATCTGTTATGCGTTCTCCAATTGGAGAATTTTCAATTAACGAAATGATTGAGATAAGATTAGAATTTCCAAATAAAAATTATTTTGATAGTTTAAATGAAATTTCCAAAAATGATAGTAAGTTGGGTATAAAAGCTAATTTATTTATAAAAAAGTTAAATGAATGGTATAAAATTTCAAAATATTTAGAGATTGATGAATTTATTGAAAAACTACTTTTTGATACTAATTTTATTAATTATGTGTCTGCTATGCCAGGTGGGAATATAAGACGAGGTAATTTAAAATTATTAATTAATAAAGCTAAAGTGTTTTCTGAAAGTTCAATAACTGGGTTATTTTATTTTATTAAATTTATTCAACGTATCGACAATATTAATGTAGATTTTGATACAGCAAATGTAATTTCTGAGAATGAAAATGTAGTTAGATTGATGAGTATTCATAAATCTAAAGGGTTAGAGTTTCCAGTGGTTATTATTGCAAGAAGTAATAGACAGATGGTATCTCAGGAAAGTAAGAATGATTTTGTAATGCATAAGGATTATGGTGTTGGAGCAAATTATATTGACTATGAAAAGCGAATGAAATCAGATACGATTTCAAGGTGGGTAATTAATAAGAAAAAAAATGAAGAAAATTTAGCTGAGGAAATGAGAATTCTTTATGTAGCAATGACTAGAAGTATAGATAGATTGATATTATTTGGTACTTATAGTAAAGGATTTTTAAAATCTATAGATGAATGGACTTTGAAAAATTCAAAAGAATTTCTTGATACATCCAAGAGTTATATTGATTGGATAATGAAAATTATATCCAGAAATAAAGGGTGTAAAACAATTTATGAAATAGCTGATAAAGAGGAAAACTGTGATGAAAATGATTTGTTTACTGTAAATGTAATTGAATTAAAAGATATTGAAA
>JAYEHA010000196.1:0-3113 GCA_034659335.1 Bacillota bacterium | reverse complement strand
ATTACTGGAGAAACACAAACAATTTCATTAGAAGTTGGAACAAATACAATATATGTAAAAGTATATGAAAATGGTCATGAAGAAAATAACAATATATATGAAATACAAGTTACAAGGTTAGCAGAAGTAGCACCACCAAGTGATCCACCACCTTCTGGAGGTGGTGGCGGAGGTGGAGGATTTATTCCACCACCAAGTACTAATGAGGAAGAGGTTATTGTGGAACCAGAAGATGAAGTGATAATTGTTGAAGATGAAAATGGAAATAAAACAATGGAAACAGAAATATCTGAAGACAAACTATTTGATTTATTAAATGATGCAAGTTTAGAATTTGCTGAAATTTTAGCATATAATAACGAAAGTGAAGGTATAGTAGGATTTAATGTGAATTTTAGTGAAAAAGCATTAAGTGATATTAAAAATAGTGATAAAATAGTTAAAGTTAAGTTTAAAAATGTTGTTTTTTCTTTAAATAGCAAAATACTTGAAACTTTAAATGTTAAAGGTGAATTAAGAATATCAACTCAAAATATTGATTCAGGGATAATAAAATCTAATGAAGCTATTAAAGGAAATGGAGTTTCAAATATTTTTGATTTAAATATTTTTAATGATGATGAACGGCTAAGTAAAATAAATACTGAAATTCCAATTACATTGATTTATAATGATTCATTAGTAAATAATAGTGAAAAAGCAGCTGTATTTTATTTTAATGATGAAACTAACGAGTGGAAGTATGTTGGAGGTAAAATATCAATAGATGGTGAGATTATATTTAAGGCTAGACATTTTTCTAAATATGCTGTTAGAGAGTATAATAAAACTTTTGAAGATATTCAAAATCATTGGGCAAAAAATGATATTGAAATACTTGCTTCTAAAAAAATTACAAATGGTATATCAGAAACAGAATTTGCTCCAAATAGAGCAATTTCAAATGCAGAATTTGTAGTATTATTATCTAGGGTTTTAAATTTAGAAAAATCATTTGAGAATGTTGATTATATAGATGTTCCTTCTACTGCGTGGTATAATGAAAATTTAAAAGATGCTAAGAATTCGAATTTGCTTAAAGGTTCGTATGAATCCTATTTTTATCCAAATGAACCAATTAAACGAGAAAATATGGCAAATATTTTAGTTAATGCGTATTTTTACCATACAAATACAGATGAAAGCAATATTTATATTACTCAAAATATTAGATTTAATGATGAAGGGAATATTTTACAATCATTAAGAAATAAAGTTAAAATTTCAAATTCTTTAGGTTTAATACTAGGAGATGATTTAGGAAATTTTAATCCTCAAGATGGAGCTACAAGAGCAGAGGTATCTGCTGTTATAAAAAGATTATTAAAACTATTAGAACTTATGTAATGTTAATTAAGGTGAACTACCCCCACCTAAACGCTATCGCGTTTTGAGGAAGGGAACTTCTTTTGACGAAAATGTTAAAAAAAGTTTGATTTAAATTTGTTTATTTCTTTGTTGGATGATAGAATGAAAACCGGAATTAGAAAGTATAAGAAAGAGAGATATAATGACAAATAAGAATTTTAATGATTTTAGATTAAGCAGTGAAATTTTAAAAGCAATTGATATGCTTAATTTTCAGGAACCAACTGCTGTACAAGAACGTGTTATACCTGCAATATTAAACAAAAAAGATGTGATTATTAAATCGGAAACAGGAAGTGGAAAAACTGCTGCCTTTGCAATTCCAATTTGTGAATTAGTTAATTGGGATGAATTTAAACCTCAAGTTCTTGTTGTAACTCCAACAAGAGAATTAGCAAATCAAGTAAAGAATGATATTTTTAATATTGGAAGATTTAAAAGAATAAAAGTGACTGCAGTTTATGGTAAAACACCAATTGAAAGTCAAATTAAAAATTTAAAACAAAAAACTCATTTTGTTGTAGGAACACCTGGTAGATTAATTGATTTAATTAACAAAGGTGCATTTGATGTGTCAAATATTAGACATCTGGTATTAGATGAAGCTGATGAAATGCTTAATATGGGCTTTATTGATCAAATAAAAGATATTATTAATTTGCTAAGTACAAATAGAATTACTACATTGCTTTCAGCAACTATGCCAAAAGACATTAAAAAATTATGTGATGAGTATATGAAAAATACAAAGTATTTTGATATCGAAAATGAAACTAATATTGCTGAAAAAGTTTCTCAAATTAGATATTCGGCAAACGAAAACGACAAACTTTCTTTGCTTCATGATATTCTTACATTTGAAAATCCTGATAGTGCAATAATATTTTGTAATACTAAGAAAACTGTTGATAATATTAGTAAGGAATTTGAAAAGTTAGATTATCCATTTAAAAAATTACATGGTGGAATGGATCAAAGAGATAGAACTAAAGTTATGGAAGATTTTAAAAAAGGATACTTTAGATATCTTGTTGCTACTGATGTAGCTGCTAGAGGAATTGATGTTGAAAATATAACTCATATTATTAATTATGATACTCCAGTTGATAAAGATGTTTACATTCATAGAATTGGTAGAACAGGAAGACGAACAAATACGGGAACTGCAATTATATTTGTTACACCAAATGAAATGAAATTTTTTAATAAAATTCAAATGGCTTTTTCTAATCAAATTATAGCTAGAGAAAGACCATCAAAACAGACTATAAGAAGGAAAAAAACAAAATTTATGAATAAAATTAAATCTCGTCCAAATTTAAAAAGAACAAAGGGTTCTGATTTAAACAAAGAAATTTTGAAGCTTCATATAAATGCTGGTAAAAAAACAAAAATGAGACCTACTGATATTGTTGGCGCAATTTCCAATATTGAAGGTGTTGAAGCAGCAGATATTGGGATAATTAGTATAATTGATGTATCAACATTTGTAGAAATATTAAATAATAAAGGGGAATATGTTTTTGAGAAATTACAAAATACTCCTATAAAAGGTAGATTGCGAATAGTTAGTAAAGCAAATGCTTGATATCCCGGTGAATGTCAATATATCTGTAGTATTAATTTGATGAATTAGAGAATGCTTGAAAGGAAAAAAATATCGGAAATAATTGAATATTAGATAAAAAAGCTAAAACAAAAATATA
>JAYEHA010000195.1:0-14863 GCA_034659335.1 Bacillota bacterium | reverse complement strand
CTTTATAATATAGTGTATAAAGTATAATGTATATTGAGGTGTTTATGGAAAAATTAATTTTAAAATCAAGAGCAAAAATAAATTTATCTTTAGATGTTATCGGAAAAAGAGATGATGGATATCATGAGGTAGATATGGTTATGCAACAAGTAGATTTATACGATACATTAACTTTTGAAAAAACAGATGTTGGAAAAATTGAAATCGAATCTAGTAATAAATATATACCAACTGATTCAAGAAATATTGTTTATAAAGCCATTTTGGCAGTTAATAAATATTTAAAAATAGAAAATAATGGAATTAAAATTATAATTGATAAAAATATTCCTGTAGCTGCTGGGCTTGGTGGGGGATCTTCTAATGCTGCAACTGCAATTAAAGCTTATAATATTTTATACGGATTAAATCTTAAAAAAGATGAAATGATGAAAATTGGTCTTAAAGTAGGTGCTGATGTACCATTCTTTTTTGAAGGTGGTTGTTGTAGAGCTAATGGAATAGGTGAAATATTAACTCCTATAAAAGGTTTAAATTTTGGTTGGATTGTAATATGTAAGCCTAATATTGGTGTATCAACAAAAGAAATTTATAAAGCATTAAATTATCCAATGGTAGTAATGCATCCGGATGTAGATGGTATGGTAGAAGCTTTAAAAAATGAAGATAGATTGATGATTTCTAATAAACTTGGAAATGTTTTAGAGAGAATTACTTTAGAAAAATATAAAGTGGTTAAGAATATTAAAGATAAAATTAGTAATTCTAATGCTTATGGGTCTTTGATGAGTGGAAGTGGACCAACAGTGTTTGGATTGTTTAGTAATTATAAAAGTGGATATAAAATGTATAAAAAGCTTGGAGCTATTTATAATGAAACGTATTTGATTAGAGCATTTAATGGAGGAAAGTATGAATAATATTGAAAATTATAAACCGCTTGGAAATATTGTTTATGAAAGTTTAAAAGAGTCTATTTTAAATGGTTCGCTAAAACCAGGGGAAAGACTTATGGAAAGTAAGATTGCTGAAGATTTGGGCGTTAGTAGAACTCCAGTAAGAGAAGCGATAAGAAGACTTGAAAAAGAAAAATATATTAAAATGGTTCCGCGAAAAGGAGCATATGTTGTAGATTTAACTAAAGAGGAAATATTAGAAGTGCTTGAAATAAGAGTCGTTTTGGAAGGACTTGCTGCAGAATTAGCTGCACAGAAAATTACTGATGATATGAAAGAAAAAATGAGTGCAAATATTAAGAAATTTAATATTGCATCTAATAAATTAGATAGAAAAGAATTAATTGTATTAGATGAAATTTTTCACAATATGATTTATATGGCATCTGGAAATAAGAAATTAAACGAAATTGTTAGAGAACTTCAAGATCAGTTTCAAAGATTTAGATTAAGTTATTTTAATGAGTTCAGTAGTTACATGAATCTTACAGATTCTCATAATAAATTATATGAGGCAATAATAAATGGAGATACAGTTAAAGCTAAAAAGTATGCAATTAAGCATATAGAAGACATTAAAACTAATTTAATTGATTGGAAAAATTCTAATGAATAAAGAAATTTATTTGCAGATTAATTCTATAATATTTCAAGATGGCAAGGAAGATGTAATAGAATTTTCTACTGAAGGAAAATATTATGAAAAAAATAATAAGAAATATTTTTCTTATATAGAAGGCAAATTAACTGGAATGGAAGGTAGTACAACGTTATTAATAGTTGAAAAAAATAAATTGGTAATTAATAGATATGGAAGTAATAAATCAAAAATGGTATTTATTTTAAATGAAAAAACATTTACAAATTATAAAACTCCTTATGGTAATTTTGAAATGGAGATAGTAACTAATTCTTTAATATTAAAAGATAATTATATTGAGGTTGATTATGATTTATCCATTAAAGGATTATCTGATGGAAATAATAAATTAGTAATAAAAATTAAATAAAAAAGTTTAAAGTAAAAAACCATCTAATATTGATATCTCAACGTCATAGATGGTTTTGTTTTTGCTTATTATTATTTTTCAACTTTTACTGAGTGCTTATATCTATATCCCATACCACGAATAGTTTCGATGTACATTGATAAATTTTCTGGATATAATTTTTTACGTAAAGTTGATATGTGTAAATCTACTGTTCGAGATTCAAAATTAGCATTCTTTGGCCAAACAGCATCCATTAATTCTTTTCGATCAAAGATTTTTAAAGGATTTTTCATAAATAAAATTAATAAATGATATTCCTTATTAGTTAATTTTATAAGATTATCATCAATATGAGTAGTTCTATTTAATAAATCTACTGCAATGTTTTCACTCTTTAAAAATTTAATTGGAACATTCTTCAACTTTTCTGCTCTTTCAATGCTAACTTGAATTCGCATGATGAATTCGTTGTTTCTTATTGGTTTACTGATGTAATCTTCGGCGCCTTCTTGAAGTGATTCGACTACTAAATGTTCTGTATCTCTAGCAGAAATCATTATTACAGGAATGTTTTTTGTTCTATGGTTTACTTTTAATTCTTCAAGTATTTCAATACCGTCAATATCTGGAAGTAAAACATCTAAAATAATACAGCTGATTTCTTCAAAACTAGCTTTAATATGCTTTCGCATTTCTGCATAATTCGCAGCAGTTAAAACATTGTAATCGGAATCGTTTAAAACTTTCTTTAATTTTTTTAATAATACAATGTCGTCATCAATTAATAAAATTGTATTCATAATTTAACACCACCTTTACATTGATTATACACGCGTCATTATTAAATTACAAATATTTTTTGCATTTTTCTTTAAATGAGTATAAAATAGAGGCATAAAGACGAAAATTCGGCACTTGATGACAGGAAATGGGCGGGGATTATATTGAAAAAAAATATATTTAGTAATAATAATATAAAAATGATATTTAATCATATTAACGATGGAATACAAATTATAAACAGTAATGGTGAATTAATATTTTGTAATTGGAAATCTGCTATGATTGATGATATTAATATTGAGGACACTTTAGGTAAACATATAACAAATGTTTATCCGAATTTAAATGAAGAAAATTCAACACTTTTACAAGTCTTAAAAAAAGGTGTTCCTATTATTGATAAGGAGCAGAATTATTTAACCTATAGGGGAAAAAAGGTATGCACATTAAATTCTACTTTTCCAATAATGGATGAGGATCAATTAATTGGAGCGGTTGAAATATCAAATAATATTACTGATGTTAAAGCTTTAAATAATAAAGTTGTTGATTTACAAAATATGGTTCATGCAAAAAAGAATAATAGAGTTAAGAAAATGAAGCTATTTGATTTTAGTGATATTATTTCTAATGATAAAGAAGTTATTAAAGCCGTAAATTTAGCGAAAAAAGTAGCTAATTCGGATGTTGGTGTTTTAGTATATGGGAAGACTGGTACTGGAAAAGAGTTGTTAGTTCAAGCAATGCATAAGCGCTCTAAAAGAAGTGAGAATGCTTTTATAGCACAAAATTGTGCTGCATTACCTGGAAGTTTATTAGAAGGTATATTATTTGGAACAACTAAGGGAAGTTTTACTGGAGCGATGGATAGACCGGGGCTTTTTGAATTAGCTGATAATGGAACGTTATTTTTAGATGAGATTAATTCAATGCCTTTAGAACTGCAAGCAAAATTACTTAGAGTTTTACAAAACGGCTATATTAGAAGAGTGGGCGCTATTGAAATAAAAAAAGTAGATGTAAGAATAATTGCTGCGATGAATAAGGAACCTATTGACGAAGTTGCAAGTAATAATTTAAGGAATGATTTGTTCTATAGACTTAATACTATTTCAATTAAATTGATTGATTTAAAAGATAGAAAAGGTGATGTAGAGTTGCTTTCAAAGGTTTTTGTTAAAAAATTTAACGAAAAGTTATATAAAAATATTATTGGTATTGATTATGATGTTATGAAAATATTGAAAGAGTATAATTGGCCTGGTAATGTTAGAGAGCTTGAAAATATCATTGAAGGTATAATAAGTATTACTGATAATGAGAAGATTATGATAGAAGATTTGCCGAAATCAATTTTGAATCAAGTTAAAGAATTGAAAAAAATGAAGACAGAAAATGAAAACGAAGAATTTAATATGAAAAAAGCTTTAGATAAATATGAAAAAGAGTATATTTTAGAGGCATTAGAAAAACTTGATTGGAATATTACTAAATCTGCTAAGTTACTTGGTTTACCTAGACAGACATTACAATATAAAATGAAAAAATATAAAATTTAACGCCGGTAATTAGGCGTTTTTTTTTAATTATCAATCTTAGATGTTGAAAAGAAAAGGTTTTCCGAGCGGCATGATTATTGCATAATAATATAAGTAGTGAAATTAATTATTGAATTTTTATTTATGGAGGAGAAAAAAATGGAAAAAGGATGTAAGTTTGGTACGCACAGAAGTATTGATCCAAAAGGTGGATTACCACAACCAGCACAAAGAATTGATAATACAATGGAAATTTATGATAATGAAATTTTAATTGATGTTAAAACGTTAAATATTGATTCAGCTAGTTTTACTCAAATTGAAAAACAAGCCGAAGGTGATGTTAAAAAAATCGAAGAAATTATGCTAGGAATTATTGAAACAAGAGGTAAACATCATAACCCTGTAACTGGTTCGGGTGGAATGCTTATTGGTGAAGTAAAAGAAATTGGTCCAGCTTTAGAAGGAAAGACTGATTTAAAAATTGGAGATCGATTAGCTACTTTAGTTTCGTTATCTTTAACTCCTTTAAAAATTGATAAAATTAATGAAATTAGAAAAGATATTGATCAAGTAGATGTAGAAGGTCAAGCAATATTATTTGAAAGTGGGATTTATGCAAAATTACCAGATGATATGCCGGAAAATTTAGCTCTTTCTGTATTAGATGTAGCTGGTGCTCCAGCTCAAACAAGAAAACTTGTTAAAGAGGGAGATATTGTTTCTGTTATTGGTGGAACTGGAAAATCTGGAATGCTTTGTTTATATGAAGCAAAAAAAGCTGTTGGACCAAATGGAAAAGTAATATGTGTAGGTCATTCTAAAAAATCTCTTGATATTGTTAAATCTGTAGATTTAGCAGATGAATATGTTCAAGTAAGTGCTACTGAGCCTATTGCAGTTATGAATGCAATAAGTGAAGCTACAAATGGAGAAATGGCAGATGTTACAATTAATTGTGTTAATATTCCTGATACTGAAATGTCATGTATTTTATCAACTAAAGCTGAAGGTGTAATTTATTTCTTTTCTATGGCAACTAGTTTTACTAAAGCTGCTTTAGGCGCTGAGGGAGTAGGAATGGATACAAACATGATTATTGGTAATGGTTATGCTAGAAATCATGCTAATATTGCATTAGATATTATGAGAGAAAGTAAAAGTTTAAGAGAGTTATATACTAAATTATATGCGTAATGAATAGGAGAGTAAAATGAGAAAATATACTGATGTAAAAATATGGGAAAATGTTACACAAGAACAGTGGGATGATTGGCATTGGCAGATAAAAAATAGAATTGATACTGTTGAATCTTTAAAAGAAGTTGTTAATTTAACAAAAACTGAAGAGGAAGGTATTGTTGAATCTTTAAAACAATTAAAAATGGGAATTACTCCATATTATGCATTATTAATGGATGAAGATGATCCGAATTGTCCTGTTAGAATGCAAGCCGTTCCAACTTTATTAGAAACACATATTGCTAAATCTGATATGTTAGATCCTTTACATGAAGATGCAGATTCACCTACACCAGGATTAACTCATAGATATCCTGATAGAGTATTATTTTTAGTTACTGATAAATGTTCAATGTATTGTAGACATTGTACTAGAAGAAGATTTGCTGGTCAAAATGATAAGCAAGCAGGAACTGATCAAATAGATAAGTGTATTGAATATATTAGAAATACTCCTGTGGTAAGAGATGTATTATTATCAGGTGGAGACGCGTTATTAATAAATGATGATAGATTAGAATATATTTTAAAAGAATTAGCTGCTATTGAGCATGTTGAAGTAGTAAGAATAGGATCTAGAGTTCCTGTTGTTATGCCTCAAAGAATTACACCTGAATTAGTAAAAATGATTGCTAAATATCATCCAGTTTGGTTAAATACTCATTTTAATCACTCAAAAGAAATTACACCAGAATCAAAGAAAGCTTGTGAAATGTTAGCAAATGCTGGTGTACCTTTAGGGAATCAATCAGTTTTATTAAGAGGTATTAATGATAATGTTCATACAATGAAAAAATTAGTTCAAGAGTTAGTAAAAATTAGAGTTAGACCGTATTATATTTATCAATGTGATTTATCTCAAGGGATAGAGCATTTTAGAACTCCAGTATCAAAAGGTATTGAAATAATTGAAGGATTAAGAGGTCATACTTCAGGGTTCTGTGTTCCTACATTTGTTGTAGATGCGCCAGGTGGTGGTGGAAAGATTCCTGTAATGCCTCAATATTTGATTTCTCAAGGATCAAAAAGAGTTGTTCTTAGAAACTTTGAAGGTGTTATTACAACTTATACTGAGCCAGATGGATATTATGAAGAAAAGCTTGCAGATGAAGAGGCAGATAAGAATTTAATTGGTGTTGCGGGATTATTAAAAGGTAATCAAGTTGCATTAGAATTAAAAGATTTAGCGCGTGAAAAGAGAACGCATAAAGAATAATTAGGAGACCTATGGAATTAATTGAGTTAATAAAAGATAAGTACAGGATAATATCAGTTGTTGGGATGGAAAAAAATGTTGGCAAAACAGTTGTGTTAAATGAGCTTTTGGAGCAAATTGAATATGAAAATATGGTAGTTGCAATCACTTCAATAGGCAGAGATGGTGAAAGTAAAGATATTATTTTTTCGACTGAAAAACCTCTTATTTATATAACTACAGGGACTATATTTGCAACACTTGAAATCTATATTGAACAAGCAGAGATAGAAATTGAAATTCTAGAAATAACTGATGCAATTACTTCTATGGGAAGAGTAATTATTGGGAGAGCAAAGCAAGATGGGTATATTCAAATTGCGGGGCCTTCAAGTAATAAAGGAATAAAAGACGTTTCAAATAAAATGTTAAATTATGGAGCAGAATTGGTAATCGTAGATGGGGCATTAAATAGAGTCTCATCTGCATCACCTGCAATAACTGAGGCTACTATTCTTTCTACTGGAGCAATACTTGATAGGGACTTAAAAAAAGTTGTAAGTAAAACATATCATCAAGTTCATCTGTTTAGTATTAAAAGTGTGAAGGATATAGAGGTTAATGAATTAATTAAAGAGGCTATAAATAATAGTGGTGTTACTTTAATTGATAAAAACTTAAGAACTAAGAGATTAAATATAAAGACAGTTCTTAATTCAAGTAAAACTATTAATAAAGAAATTGATAGAGATACTAGATATATTGTTTTTACAGGTTCATTAACTACTAAAGTTGTTAAAGAAATTTATGAAGCTAATGGGGGGAATAATGTAATTTTTGTTGTTAGAGATGCAACGAAATTATTTGTTACTGAAAGAGAATTAAATCTTTTTATTAAGTTAGGAATAAGATTTAATGTTCTAAATGAAATTAATCTCTTAGCTATTACTATTAATCCATATTCGCCTATGGGTTATAGTTTTAATGCTAAAGTATTTAAAAAAGAAATGGAAAAGTATTTTAAAAATATAATGATTTATAATGTTTTAGAAAGTGGTGAAAAATGATGCTGAATGAAGCAACTAAAAAAACAATAGATTGTGATTTTATTCATTCAAAGATTAAAGTTTTTTCTCCTTATGGTAAAAAAATAAAAAGAGAATTGAAACCGTTTAAAGGTAATGAAATAAGAGAATTAAAAGATGAATATAATCGTATTGGAAAAGTGATTTTTTCGATTAATAGACATCGATTTTCTTTTGTAGAATTAAGAAATAATTTTAAAAAGGTTAAAAACTTAGAGAATACTTTTACTCGTATTGAGCAAGATAAAACTTTAACTACAACAGAATTTTTTGAAATTAAGAGTTTTATTTTTATTGTTATGGATATTATTAAAATATTTAGTAAATTAAAATTAAATCTTGAAGAAAAATATAAATTGTATCGAGTTAAAGAGTTAGAGAATTTATTAGATCCCGATGGATACGGTATAAATTCTTTTTATATCTATGATGTTTATTCTGAAAGATTATACGATATTAGAAATAGTATAAAAAATTTGTCTATTGAAAAGCAAAAAAAAAGTAAATTTCTTTTAGAAGAAATACGAAAAGACTATAATGTTAAGATATTAAGAAATGGCGATTTAACTGTCGATAAAGAGAAAAATTCACTTATTGAAATGATAAATTCTGATAATAGAATGTATTATAAAAGTGAAACTTTTATGAATGTTACTTTTACCGTTAAACCTGATAAAAAATTAGAGGATATTAATGGTGAGATAGAAGAACTAAAAGTATTAGAAGAAAAAGAAACGGAAAGTATTAGAAAAGAAATGTCAAAAAAAATGAAAGAGTTTTTAGATTATTTAATAGAGATGAATAAGAGAATAGGTTATTTAGATATTCTAATTGCAAAATCATATTTTTCTTTAGGATTTAAAGGGATTAAACCTATAATAACGGAAGAAAAAATTATTAATATTACTGATGGTAGACATATTATTCTTGAGGAAAACTTAAGGCAAAATGATGGCAAATATATACCAATTAGTATAAATTTGAGAAATGGAGTTTCGTTAATAACAGGTGCAAATATGGGTGGTAAAACAGTTTCTTTAAAAATGATTGGATTACTTTTATATATTGCTCAACTAGGTTTATTTGTGCCGGCGAAGGAATTTAGATTTAAACCTGTTGATTTTATAATGACGTCTATTGGTGATAAGCAAAATATTAATAATGGATTATCTACATTTGGTGCAGAAGTTGAAACTATTAAAGAGGCAATTTTATTTAATGAAATGCATGGACTTTTATTGATTGATGAATTGGCTAGTGGCACAAATCCAACAGAAGGGTTTGCATTATCTAAAGCGATTATTCAGTATTTTAAAAAAGGAAAAGGAATTACAATTATTTCTACTCATTTTGATGGGTTAGTGGATGATGATATTGTTCATTTTCAAGTAAAAGGGTTAAAAAAAATTGATGAAAATATTGATTTTAAAAATATGGAAAAATATATAGATTATAGATTAATTGAAGTAAATACTTTTAAAGAAGTTCCAAAAGATGCAATCAATATTTCAAAATTAATGGGATTGGATATAAGCATAATAAAAAATGCTGAGAATTATTTACAAAAAGGAAGTGAAAAAATTGGAAAGTAAACTTAATTTAGATATGCAACTTGTTGAAAAAGCAAGAGGACATGCTAGAGATATTGCAAAAAATGTTCAAGAATTTATTGATATGCATACTACAGTAACTGTTGAAAGAACTATACTTAGACTTTTAGGTATTGATGGAGTTGATGATATTGAAAGACCTATACCAAATATTGTTGTTGATGAAATCAGAAATAATGCTGGATTAGATTTAGGTGTGTCATATTGGATTGGAAATGCCTTGATTGAATATGATAATAAATCACCACAAGATATTGCAGATATGGTAGTTAATGGAGAAATTAAAATAACAGAAATTAAACAACATAGTTATGAAGATATTAAAAAGAAAATATTTGAAGTAGCTAAAAAGTATATTAATGTAATTGATGAAAATAGAGAAACAAGAGAAAAATATCTTAGAGATTTAGGTGAAGGTAATAGACCTTATCTATATGTTATTGTAGCAACAGGAAATATTTATGAGGATGTAATTCAAGCTAAAGCTGCTGCTATTCAAGGTGCGGATATTATTGCTGTTATTAGAACTACTGCTCAAAGTTTACTTGATTATGTACCTTATGGAGCAACAACTGAGGGTTTTGGTGGAACTTACGCAACACAAGAAAACTTTAAAATTATGAGAAAAGCATTAGATGAAGTTGGAGTAGAAGTTGGGAGATATATTAGATTAGTAAATTATGCTTCTGGACTATGTATGCCAGAAATTGCTGCAATGGGAGCTCTAGAAAGACTTGATGTAATGCTTAATGATGCATTATATGGTATTTTATTTAGAGATATAAATATGCAAAGAACTCTAGTTGATCAATTTTTCTCAAGAGTCATTAATGGATATTCTGGAGTAATTATTAATACTGGAGAAGATAATTATTTAACTACTTCTGATGCATATGAAGAAGCTCATACTGTATTGGCATCTCAATTAATTAATGAACAATTTGCGATTTTGGCTAATTTACCTGAAGAACAAATGGGATTAGGACATGCTTTTGAAATGAATCCAAATATTAAAAACGGATTTATTTATGAATTAGCTCAAGCTCAAATGGCACGAGAAATATTTCCAAAAGCTCCGCTTAAATATATGCCTCCAACTAAATATATGACAGGTGATATTTTTAAAGGAAATACACAAGATGCACTTTTTAATATAATCTCAATTTTGACTAAACAAGATATTCAACTTTTAGGTATGCCTACAGAAGCAATTCATACACCATTTTTACAAGATAGGAATTTAGCTATTGATAATGCAAAATATATTTTTAATAATATGAGAGATCTTGGTGATGAACTAGTTTATAAAGAAAATGGTCTTATTCAAAATAGAGCAAAAGAGGTTCTTACTGAAGCTGAAAAAATGTTAGGGAATATTAAAGAAGAAGGATTGATGCAAACTATTGAGCAAGGTAAATTTGCAGGCATTAAAAGAGCTATGGATGGTGGAAAAGGTTTAGATGGTGTTGTTAAAAAAGACAATAAATATTTTAATCCATTTATTGAGTTAATGTTAGGTGGTGGAAATAATGAGTAATAATGTTGATTTAACTAAGATAAAACCATATGGAGATACATTAAATGACGGAGCAATGCAGTTTAGTTTTACGCTTCCTATACCGTTTGGGCCGGAAGCAGATGAAGCAGCTAAGATTACTTTGTTAAAAATGGGAATTAAAGATCCAAGTGTTGTTTATTCTAAAGATTTAGGTATTGGATATACTTTTTTTGTAGTATATGGTAAAACAACTCATACCGTTAATTATGAAGAAATTGAAGTTCCAAAAGTAGATAATGATGTAATGGATAAATATGGAGTTGAAGATTATATCAATGAACATATTGAAAGAGAAATAACAATTATTGGAGCGTGTTCAGGTACGGATGCTCATACGGTTGGTATTGATGCAATAATGAATATGAAAGGCTATGATGGGCATTATGGCTTAGAAAGATATAAAAAAGTTAATGCTATTAATATGGGAGCTCAAGTTCCAAATGAAGAATTATTAGCAAGAGCAATTGAAGAGAATGCAGATGCAATAATTATTTCTCAAATAGTAACTCAAAAAGAAGTTCACATTAAGAATTTAACGAATTTTATTGAATTAATTGAAGCTGAAGGTGTGAGAGATAAATTTATTGTAATTTGTGGTGGACCAAGAATTGGGCATGAATTAGCGAAAGAGTTAGGATTTGATGCTGGTTTTGGTAGAGGAAGTTTTGCAGAAGATGTTGCATCTTTTGTAGTTTCTCAAATAGTTAAAAGAGATTTAATTTAATAATGAAAAGAAATTTTAAAATTTTATTTAAAAAAGTAGATTATTTAATATAAATATTCTACTTTTTTTTATAATTTATTGTATTTCTAATTTAAAATGTTAGAAGGGCTGTTGTTAAACAAACCCTACTTATTATTGAGTCTTTTTTTCTTCCCATTTTTTGTAATCTTCAAGCATTTTAAGAGCTCGTTTAATTGTTTTATCTTTAATATTTGAAGTATCTTTAAGAATTTTTGTCATATTAATTAATTGAAGATAAACGTATTTTTCATTATTTAGTCTTTCGGTACTTGTGGCATTTTTCCCTTTTTTTAGCGATGCAGCTAGAGTTTCCTTAAACATAAATAATTGAAATGCTTTTCTTTTCTTAATTGGAACTTCTTTTGATGTTTCAAATACATGATTGAATAATTTTTCCATATTCTTTTTCTTATAAGAATCCCAAATAAAATATCCAATAATTCCTAAAATTATAATTCCGACAATTACCATAGTTGTTGTACTCATTGTGATCACTCCTTAATCATATATATATATTAACATATTTAATAAATAAAAATAGAGATAATTTAAAAACTATCTCTATTTTTTATGTAATATTTAATTGAAATAAATATGAGAGGGGAAAAATTATTCTTAATAAAATTTTTGAGCATCATAATCACTAGTATCTTTAGCAAAAGATGTTAATGAATTTGGTTGATAAGCAGATGCGTCAAAAGTTGTATCTACAGTAGACCATTCGCCATTAATAAAAACTTCATTCCAAGCGTGATATGCACTAGTATGAGTACTGCTACCCATTACTAATTTTGTTGGAATATCTTGACTTCTTAACATTACTGCTAAAAGTGATGAATAATCATAACAAATACCTTTTCCTGTTGATAAAATTTCATCAGGAGTTGGAATATATCCAGGTTTTACGTTATAAGCTTTACGATAGTCATAACTAATGTTATTAACAACATAGCTATAAATAGCATTAAATTTTTCTTCATCAGTATCAAGTGTTTCAGTTAAATTTTCGGCAAATTTTACTGCCATAGAATCTGTATCCCATTTAATATTTTGTGAAGAAGTTAAAAAAACAGAGTTTACAGAACTAGATAAATTAAATCTTTCTGAAGCAACTGATTTATAACTGTTTCCACTAATATTTTTATAAAGAGTTACAGAATAATTACCATTACCCATTTGCAATGGATAAACTTCTTCAGAAGAAGTAAGACTGTAATAATAAGTATTAGAGTCTTTAGTAATACCAACTTTAAATAATGAATAATCTGTAGTGTCATAATTAACAACCACAGTAGAGTCACTAGCATTAACCTTTATTAATTGACTGCCTGCGAAACTTGAAGTTACAAGCAAAGTTGCAATAAACACAACTAAAACAAATGATAATACTATTTTTTTCATAAGATCTCTCCTGTTTGACAACCGGCTATCTTCAAAAGAAGACCCTTGGTTTTGCGTATATACTTCACAGTATACTTGCCTTTTACTAAGGAAAGAAAAGTGTTTAACTTTTCTTTCGGGAACTGGCAACCATGTCATTAAAAATGATTTAGGCCCTATAGCTTTGCGTCCTTAAATTTCTTTAAGTTTGCGATTATCGTGAAAAGTTTGATTCCAATTAAATTGTTTGGTAATCAAAGCTTTCCGGAAACTGGCTGTCATAGCTAATAAATAGCCTTAGACCCTATAGTTTTGCGTAATATTTTTTCAAATATTTTGCTATTTACAGATTTGGTCAAGTTAATGACTCTTTGATCACCCTCTCTTATTAGTCATATTATACCACAGAATTGCAAATTTGTAAAAAAACAAAGTTAGAGAGTTGTCAACTGTTTTCTAAATAAAAATATATAAAAATGATTTGACAAGGTTTTCCTAAGAGGATATACTAAACTTAGTTGATAAAGTGTGTTACTGTTAAATCAGGCATAAACTAGTGTATTATCATTTGATAATCCTGTTTATGTCTTTTTATGTTTAAAGGAGATTAAAATGCAAAATAATTATGAAATTATTAAAATTATGAATAATAATATTATTTTAGTAAAAAATCTTCAGACTGATAATGAAGCTGTGCTAGTTGGAAAAGGAATTGGATTTGGTAAAAAAACTAATTCTTTAGTTAAAATTTCTAAAAATGCTATAGAGAAGATGTTTATTACATATGATGAAAAGTTAAAAAAAGATTATTTTGAAATAATAGATTCTATTGATAATGTCATTATAGAAACTTGTTCTGAAATAATTTTAAAAGCGGAAGAAGTGCTTGGAAAACTTAATTCTAGAATTCATATTGTATTAACTGATCATATAAGTTTTGCACTTGAAAGAATGAACATGGGATTAACAATAGAGAATCCATTTATTAATGAAATTAGAATTTTATATAAAAAAGAGTATGAAATTGCAGTTGAAGCAAGACAATTGTTGAACAAAAGAATGAATATTGATATAGGTGAGGGTGAAGTTGGATTTATTGCTCTTCATATAAATGCAGCGAAACTCAATAAGGAAGTAAAAGAGACTTTAAAGGAAACAAGATTAATTAAAGAATTAGTTGCTATTATTGAAAAGGAATTAAATTATAAAATTGAAAATTCAATTACGTATAATAGACTGATAGATCATTTAAAGGGATGTATTCATAGAGTTAGAACAAAAACTACTGTAAATAATCCGTTAATTGAAATTTTAAAAAAAGAATTTTCAGAATCATTTGACATAGCACTTAAAATTAAAGAAAGATTAGATGAAGAGTTAGATGAAAAGATTCCTATTGGTGAATTAGGATATCTCACAATTCATATAAATAGAGTGAAAAATGTAAAAAATGCATAGTGTGTTACTGTTAGATCAGGCATAAACTACTTAATATCTTATAGAAGATAGAGTCGTTTATGTTTTTTTTATATATTATAAATTATTTTTGTTATTATTTAAGGAGGAAGTAAAAAATGGGAAATTTTTTCGGAAAAGTACAAAAACTCGGTAAGTCGTTAATGACTCCAGTTGCTATTTTACCAGTAGCAGCAATATTTTTAAGATTAGGTGCTGGGATACCAGGGATTGAAGGACAATTAGCTCAATACTTTTTAAAGTCAGGTGCAGCAATATTTGATAATATGGCACTTTTATTTGCTATAGGTATTGCATTTGGTT
>JAYEHA010000194.1:0-3131 GCA_034659335.1 Bacillota bacterium | reverse complement strand
AAATATATATTTTGCATTATTTACATCAATTGCTTTTAAAAATTTATACCCTTTAGGCAATACTTTTAGATAATAAAAACTAGTCCACTCATTTGGTATTTTTTCTAAATAATCAACTTTTATATTTTCATCAGTTTTTACAAAACTATATTTATCGTTTGTTTCAATAAATTTATTAAAAATTTTAAGTCTAAATGCTTCAACACTAATAGTTAATGTTAATGTTATAATAACAACCGCAATCAAAAACATTGCTACTCTCTTACTAACTAAAAGAACATTTTTCACAAACTATCTTGATTTTAGTTTCTAATTATTTAATATACGTATTTACTTATATGTAGCTATTATAATTAAAAAACTCAAAACGATAATTCATTGACTAATTAATAATGCTAAAATTCCTACACTTTTAGGGTGCTAGTTTGTTAGCATGGATATCGATTGTATATTTATACATCAATTTTACTTTTTCGGAGCTTTCCCAGGCACCTTTTTATATCTATTCATTATTCTTATATTTTCTGTATTAATTATTAATTATAAAATTTTTTTAACTTTTTTAAGAATGAATTCTGTAGTTATTAGAGAAAGAGGTATATTTACAAAAATAAAAATAAATACACCAATTACATCGGTGAGTATAGTCCACGGTATACAGTTATCCCATATAACTTTTAATATTTGAAAATATAGAATGAAAACTACAATATTAACAACCAAATAAATAAAATTTTTCTTCATAAAATGTTAAGTAAATACTTAACTTCACCTCCTTGTTTTTATAGAAACTCTTAAAATACACTCAAAATTTAAATTTCAATAACTTTATTAATTGAAAAATATTTAACTTTCTAAAATTGCTATAATATCGATGCGTAGATATTATTTAACTTTATTTCCTTTTAGAAAGTCATTTTTGAAATCAAATTATTGTAATAAATAGCCATTTATATCTGGATATAATTGGTTTTTTATTTTTCCCAATCCATCTTCAATAAAATCCAACGTCTCAAAAGTAATGTTTTTATCTGAATATTTTTCAATAACTTCAAATTCTAATTGTAATTTATCTCCAATTTTATAGTTCTTTGTTAAATCACCAATAAATGCCCATTTAACGCTCTGATTATTATCACTTTTTAAAATAAAAAATGTTGCATTTTCATTTGAATCAAAGTAAATTTTTTCAATATTATTACTAAATAATATCTTATCGCCAATATTAAAATCTTTGAAACTATATACAAATCTATTCGTTTCCTTATCATATATTTGTTCCGATAACATATCAATATCTAAAGGTTTATTAATTAGTTCATTATTTTTTAACAAATTTAAATTTTTATGGTTTATTGATGGTTCCATGTAGATATTATCTTTCGTAATATAAGTTTTTGCCATCACTTTTTTATTGTTTTTTAAGTCTATCATTGTTACATTTTGAGGCCCTTTTATATTTGAATATGATTTTGAATAAACATCAGTGTCCCATAAAAATAACCATAGATCCCAGGCAGTTTTATCTTCATCTGAGTAAGAAACTTTCCATTCACCTGTCGGACTATTATATTCAGTTTCATAATAAACGTGTCGATCACTTGAAACCGTTCTAGATAATACATCATCACCATTAGAATCATCTATTGATATCACTAATTTAGAAAGAAAATGAATCCAATTAGCCTGAGCAAATGCGTCAATTTTTCTGTGATTATCAGTTATTTCTACTTTATGAGATGCTCTACCACCAATTTCTACTTTATTAAAATCAATCGTACCACTACTTACATATTGATAATTATCAAATTCCTTATATATAGGATCTCTATCAAACCATTCATTACCAGCATAACTAATTACTTCCCACACTATTTTAAACCATGGCACTTTTATTTTTTGACTAATAGTATTTTCTTCTAATAGCTCATGACTAGTATTACCAAATGATATAACACCTATAGTTGTACTTAATATTATAACAATTAGCATTACAGTTGTAATTTTTTTTCATTTAATTCCCTCCTTGAATTCATAATAACCATTGAAATATAGCTCAATCTTTCTACGAAATATTTTATATTTAGTTGACTATATATCACAATAAACATTAAAATTACAGCGTTTTACACTTCTTACAAAACATCTTGATTTTAGTTTCTAGATATCTAATATACGTAATTACTTATATAATGCTATTACAATTAAACTTCTCTTCACTTGCATAATTTTCACCTCCTTTTTTAGGTTCTATATATATAACCGTAAAAAGAGATGTTTTCTTACACTTTTTTTGAAGTTTTTTTATTTATTTTTTTAAAATACTTTCTGCCATCTTCAAAAGCATTGTTTTTTCAACATTTCCTTGAATATAAAAGTTTTGATTATTATTATGCCAATTTATGATATTTGATTCTTCTTTAAAAATTATTATGCCTTCTATTCCATTAATATCCACTTCTATTATTAATCCACCTTCTGAATCTAATTGTGATTCTGAATTCATTGAATCTTGTATAAAACAAATTTCTTCATTTTTAGCATTATTAAAAAATATATATTTTGCATTATTTACTTTAATCGCTTTTAAAAATTTATATCCTTCAGGCAATATTTTTGGATAATAAAAACTAGTCCACTCATTTGGTATTTTTTCTAAATAATCAACTTTTATATTTTCATCAGTTTTTACAAAACTATATTTATCGTTTGTTTCAACAAATATATTAAAAAATTTAAGTCTAAATGCCTCTACACTAATAGTTAATGTTAAAGTTATAATAACAACCGCAATCAAAAACATTGCTACTCTCTTACTTACTAAAAGAGCACTTTTTTTAAATTTCTTAAATTTAATTTTTCTATCATTTTTGATTTTGTAAGTCCTAAACCATTTATCTAAACTCTCAGGTATTTCAATATCTTTATATTTTTTAAGCAATTCATCTGTTTCATCACAGATATTATTTACATGTTCATAACCTATATCACTTAAAACTGCTTTATTCATTTTATAAATATGATTACGTTCTTCTTTAGTTAATTTTTTCAAGTGAAATACCCCTTCCATTAAGAATTTTTTTTAATGCTTTTAATGATCTATTTATCCTTACGCTTACATTATTTTCTGT
>JAYEHA010000193.1:0-3162 GCA_034659335.1 Bacillota bacterium | reverse complement strand
GGTTGAACTTGTTTTTGATCATTAACAATTAAATTAAATAGATTGGAATGTTCGTAATTAATTTGCTTACTATTTCTAATCTAATTATACAAGGAGGGAAAAAATGGCATTAAGAAGTATTAGAATAGATGAAGATCCAATTTTACGAAAGAAAGCTAGAGAAGTAGGAGAAATCAATTTAAAAATTAAAACTATAGTTGAGGATATGATTGAAACTATGTATCATGAGAATGGTGTTGGTTTAGCCGCACCACAGGTAGGTATTCTTAAAAGGATATTTGTTGCTGATATTTATGATGGAAATGGAGTTACTGTATTTATTAATTCTAAAATCACAAAGAAAAGTGGTTCAATTGATGGAGAAGAAGGGTGTTTGAGTGTACCAGGTAAAGTGGGGCGTGTTATTAGGCCTGAACAAATTACTATAACGGCTTTGAACTTAAATGGTGAAGAATTTACTGTGGAAGCGGAAGGTTTTTTAGCTAGAGCATTATGTCATGAATCTGATCATTTAGATGGCATTTTATATATTGATAAAGCTACTAATATTGAGAGGGTGTAAAATGAGGATTGCTTTTTTAGGAACGCCAGAATTTGCAATTCCTTCGCTAAATGTTTGTAATGATTTTGCAAAGGTAGTATCGGTAATTACTCAACCGGATAAAGAAAGTGGTAGAGGTAAGAAAATTAAATATACTTTTATTAAAGAAGAAGCTTTAAAATATAATCTTGAAGTGTTTCAGCCTAAAAGTATTAAAAGTGAAGACTCTATTAAATATCTTAAGTCGTTAGATTTAGATTTAATGGTTGTAGTAGCATATGGACAAATATTATCAAAAGATGTTTTAGATATCCCTAAATATGGTTGTATAAATGTTCATGCATCGTTACTTCCTAAATTAAGAGGAGCTGCACCAATAAATTGGAGTATAGTAAACGGCGACAAGATTACTGGCGTCACAACTATGAAGATGGATGTTGGGCTTGATACTGGTGATATGATAAAAAAAGTTGTTGTTGAGATTGATGAATTTATGAATGCGGGCGAATTACATGATATTTTAATGATAAAAGGAGCAGAAGTTTTAAGAGAAACATTAGAAGACATTTCAAATGATAAATTAGAGGTAGAAGTTCAAAATGATAGTCTTTCAACATATGCGCCAATGATGAATAAAAAAATGGCTATTATTAATTGGAAAGATGATGCAATGCATATTCATAATTTGATTAGAGGATTTAATCCATGGCCAGTAGCATATACTAAATATAAAAATGAAAAGGTAAAAATATATGAGAGTGAAGTAATAAATGAAGATTATAAAAAAAGTTGTGGAGAAGTAGTCAAAGTTGACGATAATGGGATATTAATTCAGACAAATAATAAATGTTTGCTTATAAAGAAATTGCAATTTCCAAATAAAAAAAGTATGTATATTAAAGCCTTTTTAAATGGAAACAGTATTGATTTAGGAGTTGTTTTAGGAGGTTAAGATATGTATTATAGTAGCTATATAATTATGGTACCATTTTTAATATTTACAATGTATGCGCAAAATAGAGTGAAATCTACTTTTAGAAAATATTTACAAGTTCAAAATAGGAATGGGTTAACAGGATTTGATGTGGCAAGAATGATATTAGATAGAAATGGGTTATCAAATATACAAATTGAAAGATCGAGTAGAGGAGTTCTTTCAGATCATTATGACCCTATGAAAAGAGTAGTTAGATTATCAAATGAAGTATATTCAGGAAGAAGTATATCATCAATAAGTGTAGCTGCTCATGAGGTTGGACATGCTATACAGCATTCTCAAGCGTATATGCCATTAACATTTAGAAGTATGTTAGCTCCAGTTGCTTCAATTGCATCAAAATCAGTTTTTATGATTATTTTTGCAGGAATAATTTTTGGGATTACTGGGCTTATTGATTTAGGAATAATAGTATTTTCAGTTGTATTAATTTTTCAAATTGTTACTTTGCCAGTTGAGTTTAATGCGAGTTCGAGAGCGTTAGTTCAACTTAAAAATCAAGGTATAGTTTACGATGATGAAATTATTAATTCTAAAAGAGTACTAAATGCTGCAGCTTTAACTTATGTAGCTGCTGTAGCCGCATCTGTGGGACAATTGATAAGATTGTTATTAATTAGAGGATCAAGAGATTAATATGATAAAAATGTGCTATAATTTATAGCGCATTTTTTATATAATAAAGGTGATTTTATGGATAAAATTAAAAAAATGATTTTTATCGCTATCGTTGATGCTATTGCTACACAGATATTTATTAGTATCTTTCCTGGGAGTTTTAGGATATCATTATCAGTTGCAATTTTACCAGTTTTTTATTATTGGGATAATAATTTAAACCCTTTAAAAACGGCGGTTTTTATTTCGTGTATAGGTTTGCTATTTAGAGGGTTAGTAAATGTTAAATTTGTTTTAGGTGATTACACTTTATTTATTAAAGATATTAATATTATTTTATTTGATTTGGTATATGGTTTAATCTTTTATTATTTTTATTATAAAAAAGCTGAAAAGCCAATTTTTAGTTGGTTAATGGTTGTATTTTTTGCTGATTTAGTTGCAAATGTTGTCGAATTGATATCAAGAAAAGTAAGTATAATGTTTTACTTAAATGAATTAATTGTTGTGGCATTTATTAGAACTATAATTGCTTTTATAATTGTACTGCTTTTTTATTATTTTATTAATGTATTTAAGAAAGAAATAGATAGAAAAAAATATTATGACTTATTAGGTATGTTTTCTGATATTAAATCAGAGGTTTATTTAATGAATAATAATATAAGATATATTGAAGATGTAATGACTGATGCATATATGTTATATGATAATATTGAAAATGAAAACTTATCTCATAATAAAAAACAAGCACTGAAAATTGCTCAAAACGTGCATGAAATTAAGAAAAATTATTTGGGTATTTTAAGCGGGCTTGGTAGTGTTGAATTTAAAAATGGTTTATATGATAATATGCGGTTTTATAAAATTCTTGATGTTCTTGAAAAATATACTACTAATTTCGTTAAGGATAGAAATGAAAATATAAATGTTATTATTACAAGGGGTGAAGATTTTTATGTAATGAAACATTATTATATTATGTCTATTTTAAGAAATTTAATAA
>JAYEHA010000192.1:0-15036 GCA_034659335.1 Bacillota bacterium | reverse complement strand
AAATGAAAAGAAATTTTTCATTTTTTTTTTGAAAATAGAAATAGTTTAAAATAACTTCAATTTCGTACTGTAGTTTGATATAATAGTTTTATTATAAAATATAAAAACGATTGGAGAAATAGATGATTAAATTTAATCAAGTCTCAAAAAGATATAAAAATGGTGTTGTTGCACTTAGAGATAATACACTTGATATTGCAAAAGGTGAATTTATATTTTTAATTGGTTCAAGTGGTGCTGGAAAATCAACTTTTGTTAAATTAATATTAAAAGAGATAGAACCTACCCAAGGTAAAATCTTTTTAGATGGAGATGAAATTACAAAGATTCATAGAAGAAAAATACCGTATTTAAGAAGAAAATTGGGTGTTGTTTTTCAAGATTTTAGATTGTTACCTAAAATGACGGTTGCAGAAAATGTAGCTTATGCTTTAGAAATTGTTGGTAGTCATTCTAAACGTAAAATAAGAGCTCAAGTTAGTATGGTCTTAGGTGTAGTTGGTTTGCTTGATAAAAGCAATATGAAGCCACATCAATTATCTGGTGGAGAGAAGCAAAGGGTATCAATTGCAAGAGCAATTATAAATAATCCTAAATTATTAATTGCGGACGAGCCAACTGGAAATCTTGATCCTGAGACATCCTGGGAGATAATGAAGATACTTAGACAAATAAATAGAAGAGGAACTACTGTTATTATGGTAACACATGATAGAGAAATAGTTGATATTATGAAGAAACGTGTTATTGAATTAAAAGATGGTAGAATAATTAGAGATGAAATGAATGGAGAGTATGGATATGAAGGTTAGTTATGCTCTTAAGGAAACTTTTAAAAATTTATGGAGAAATAGGTTGATGAGTTTAGCTTCGGTTACTTCAGTGGTAGCAACATTAACTATTTTAGGGATAATATTCATTTTAGTTTTAAATATTAATAATATATCTGATGGAGCAAAAGATCAGTTTACAAATATAGAAGTATATCTTGAAGAAGATATTGATAGTCTTGAGATAATTTCAATTGGAAATGAAATTGAAAATTTGCAAGGAGTAAAACTTGTAAATTATAAAACAAAGGAATCTGCTTTAGAAGAATATAAAAAAGAATGGGGAGAAGATGGATATTTATTAGAAGGTTTTGTTGAAAATCCATTGCCAAATTCTTATGTTATTACATTGACAGAAATAGAGTTTGCTGATTATGTAGTTAATAAAGTTAATGAAATGAGTGGTATTGAAGAAGTTAGATATGATAAAGATTTTATTAATAAGATTGTTAGTATTTCAGATTATATAAAAACAATAGGATTAGTTTTAATATTAATTTTGATTGCAATTTCAACATTTATTATAAATAATACAATAAAACTAGCTTTAAATTCTAGAAAGATTGAAATAAGTATAATGAAGTATGTAGGTGCTACAAGTTGGTTTATAAGATGGCCATTTTTATTGGAAGGAACTATATTAGGGCTTGTAGGTGCTTTAATTTCAACAGGTATTATCTATTTGCTTTATAATTATACTTACACAATATTAACATCGGATTTTTATTCTTTAATAGCTGTATATTTAGTTGGAGTTAATAAAGTATTAAATGATTCAATGGTTTTGTTTATTACAATAGGATGCGGAATTGGTACTTTAGGTAGTATTACTTCCATAAAAAAACATTTAGATGTTTAGGTGATAATTATGAAAAGAATTTTAATTGTTTTAATTATTGTTATGCTTCTGATGAATTTTTCAGTAGCAATTGATGAAATTGGAGTTAAGGAAAGAGAATTAAAAGAGATAGCTGATGAATTAAAGAAAGTGGATTCAAAAATTAAATTGAATAAATCGGATCAATATAATATTATTGATAAAATTAATGTTGTTGAAAATGAAATTAAGAAATTAGATGGTGAAATTTTAGGATTAAATGACAATATAAATTCAACTGAAATATCAATTAAGAATACTCAAATTGAATTAACCGAAAAAAATTCTGAACTTGAAGAAATGAAGAATATTCTTTCAAAACGCATAAGAGTAATGTATAAAACAGGTGATGTTGGATATGCTGAAGTACTTTTAGGATCTAAAAGTTTTATAGATTTATTAAATAGAATTGAAATTGTAAAAACAATTGTGAAGCATGATAAAGGCTTAATTACTTTAGTTAAAGAAAAAATTGAAAAGATTGAAAACCTTAAACTAGGACTTGAAGAAAATAAAGTTGAATTATCTAATTATAAATTAGAAGTTGAAGTAAATAAATCTTATTTAGTAACAAATGAATCTAAGTTAGAAGTTCAAAAAAATGAATTAAAAAATAATATAAAGTTATTAGAAGCTATGGAAGATAAATTAGAAGAAGATGCTAATAAAGTTACAGAAATTATTAAAAATCTTAAGATGAAAGCTGAATATGTTGGTGGTCAAATGGGTTGGCCTGTTCCTAGCTCATATAGAATAACTTCTCCATTTGGATATAGAATTCATCCAGTTTATCATACTAAGAAATTGCATACTGGAATAGATATTGCTGCTAAAACTAGAACAAGTATTGTTGCAGCTCAAACTGGAAATATTATATATAATGATTGGCTTGGTGGCTATGGTAAAGTAGTTATGATTGATCATGGTGGAGGTTATGTAACTCTTTATGCTCATTTATCCTCTTCAGTAGTTAAAATTGGACAAAAAGTTACTAGAGGAAATCTTATTGCAAAAAGTGGTACAACTGGTGTGTCTACAGGCCCACATTTGCATTTTGAAGTTAGGATTAATGGAGATTATGTTAATCCATTAAATTATTTAAAAAATTAAGGAGAAACTATGAAAAAATCGAAGTTTTTAATTATACTAATTATAGTAGCATTACTTTCAAGTGTGATTACATTTACTTTTTCTACTATGTTAGGTATTAAGTATAATGATAAAATATTGTTACCGATAGAGAAATATGAAAATTTAAAACATATTGAAACAAAATATGAAAAAGCTGAAAGGCTTGAAACATTTATTAGTGAAAATTTTTATAAAGATATTTCAAGAGATATTATAGAAGATGGTGTATTATATGGTTTATTTGATAGTTTAGATGATCCTTATTCTGTATATATGAATAAAAAAGAGTTTGATGATTTTAATGAACAATCTAATGGAACTTATGGTGGCATAGGAATAATAGTTACAGCTAGTAAAGGTGATTTTATAACAATTGTTTCTCCAATTGAAGATACACCAGGGGAGAGAGCAGGTTTAAAATCAGGCGATGAAATTATTGAAGCTAATGGAATACAAGTGTTTTCTAAAGAAATAGATAAAGCTATAGATATTATGAAGGGCGAGCCACAAACAGAAGTGAAATTAAAAATTAGAAGAGATACAGAAACTTTTGACGTAGTAATTACAAGAGAACTAATAGTTTTAAAATCTGTTAAATCTAGAATTGTTAATGATAAATATGGCTTTATAAGGATTACTATGTTTGATAGTAAAGTATCAGATGAATTTGAAGAAAATTTAACGCAATTATTAGAAGAAAATATTGAGGGATTAATAATTGATTTAAGAAATAATCCTGGCGGTTCTTTAAGAGAGGTAATAGAAATTGCAGATAGATTACTTGGCGAGCAGATGATCGTTTATACAGAAAATAGAATGAATTATAAAGAAGAGTATAAATCAGATAAAGATAAACTTGATTTACCTTTAGTCGTATTAGTTAATCAAGGAAGTGCTTCAGCATCGGAAATATTAACTGCAGCAATACAAGATACTAATTCTGGTACTATTATTGGAACTACAACCTTTGGGAAGGGGATAGTGCAATCGGTAATACCTTTGAATGATGGAAGTGGAATTAAATTGACGACATCACAATATTTCACACCAAATGGAGAATGTATTCATGGTATCGGTATTGAACCGGATGTTACAATTGAAATGTTAGATTCATATTATGAAATTGAAAAACCTACTGATGAAGATGATATTCAACTTCAAAAAGCTATAGAAATATTAGAAAAATAATTATATAAAAAATAAAAAAACTTCTATTAAAAATTATAATAGAAGTTTTTTTATTTTTAATTTTATATATTGACTTTTATATCTTGTATTTTATTCTTTTAAACGAGGATCAAGTGCATCTCTAAGACCATCGCCAAGTAAATTAAAACCGAGTACAGTAACCATAATTGCAAGACCAGGATACATTACTGACCAAGGTGCTTGTCTCATATATCCTCTAGAATCGGCAAGCATAGAACCCCATTCAGCCATTGGTGGTTGTGCACCTAAACCTAAAAAACTTAATCCAGCGGCTTCAAGTATTGCTGTTCCTATTGTTAAAGTAGATTGTACTAAAATAGGCGCTAAACAATTTGGTAATATATGTTTTGTTATTATTTCAAAATCTGTACAGCCAATTGATATTGCTGCTTCAATATATTCATTTTCCTTAACTGATAACACCGATGATCTTACAATTCTTGCAAATTTTGGAATATTTACGACTCCAACTGCTATCATAGCATTTGTTAAACTTGGACCTAAAATAGTAACAATGGCAAGTGCCAACAATATGGTTGGAAAAGCTAACATTATATCAACAATTCTCATTACTATAATATCTATAATACCACCGTAATACCCAGCTAAAACACCCATAGTAATACCAAATATTAATGCGATACCAACTGAAATAAGTCCGATTTTAATTGAAATTTTAGTTCCATATAATACACGACTTAAAACATCTCTTCCTTGCGAATCAGTACCAAATAAATACTCTGCTGAAGGCGCATTATGTCTAAGAGATAATTGCCCTACGATTGGATCATGAGGTGCTATAAACGGCGTAAAAATTGCAAAGAATATTAATATTAATACAATAAATAATCCAAACATTGAAGTTTTACTTTTCTTTAATCTTTTAAATACATTTGACCAAAGCCCCTTTACTTCATGATTTTCTTCATCAATAATTTCAATTTTTTCTTCCATATATTCCACCTCCCTTAATCTACTTTTATTCTTGGATCAATATACATATATGCTATATCAACGATTAAATTTACAAAAACAAAGAAGAATGCTATTACTAAAATTCCACCTTGAACCATTGGATAATCTCTTGCCATAATAGATAAATACATTTTTCTACCTAAACCTGGTAATGAAAATACAGTTTCAGTTAAAACTGCACCACCTAGTAATAATCCGATTTGTAAACCTATTACAGTAATAATTGGTAAAAATGCATTTCTTATAGAATGTTTAAAAATAACAACAGATTCAGATAAACCTTTTGCTCTTGCAGTTCTAATATAATCTTGTCGCATAACTTCTAACATACTTGATCTTGTCATCCTAGCAATTATTGCCATTGGTATTGTTGCTAAAGCTATACTAGGCATAAGCAAATGTTGTAACGCATCTTTAAAAGCAGCAAAATTACCTGCAATTAAAGTATCTATTAAAATGAGATTAGTTATTCTTGGAATATCAAAACTTACAGATAATCTTCCTGAAGCAGGAAGCCATCCAAGTTTTAATGAAAATAACCATATCATTAATAATCCTAGCCAAAATATTGGTACTGAAACTCCTGCTAAAGCACCAATCATACTTACATTATCAAATATTGAATATTGTTTTACTGCTGCTAAAGTACCTGCTCCAATTCCAACAATAACAGCAATTAACATTGCCAGAAATGATAACTCTATAGTTGTTGCAAATGCTGTAAATAACTCAGTTGTTACAGATTCATTAGTAATAATTGATTTGCCTAAATCACCTTTTAATAAATTTCTCATAAAAGATAAATATTGTACATATAAAGGCTTATTTAAACCTAATTTTTCTTGTAATTCAAATACAGCTTCAGCTGTAGCTCTTTCACCTAATATTACTCTTGCAGGATCTCCTGGAATAAAATGTAAAATTGAAAAGGCTAAAATACTTACCCCAATCAGAACTGGGATTACTAATAAAATTCTTTTTATAATTGCATTACCCATAATCAATTTCCCCCTAATATATTATCAAAAGTAATAGGGAATAATTATTCCCTATTACTTAAAAGTTATTTTAGTTTTCTATATCCACTTGCCAGAATGTTGATTCTCCACCAGTTGGATGTGGTACATAATTCTTAACAGCTTTTCTAGCTGCAATTGGTGGTGTTGAATGTACTAAAGGTATCCATGGTGCATCATCGTGAATAATAACTTGAGCATCTTCATATAATTTAGCACGTTTAGCTTGATCTGGTTCTTGTTGAGCTGCAACTAATAGTTCATGTAATGCATCACTTTTATAGAAAGCTACATTACCTGCTGAACCAACAACTGCATTATCCTTATCTAATAAAACATAGATAAAGTTATCTGGGTCACCATTGTCTCCTGTCCAACCTAATAGGTAAGTATCATGTTCACCGTTTTGGCCTTTTTCAAGATAAGTTGCCCAATCCATTGTTACAATTTCAGATTTTACTCCAACAGCAGCAAATTGTTGTTGCAATGCTGTTGCGATTTCTTTTGGTTGAGGCATATATGGTCTTGCAACAGGCATAGCCCATAATGTAGTCTCAAATCCATCTGGATATCCAGCTTCAGCTAATAATTCTTTAGCTTTTTCAGGATTATATTCATATTCTTCTATACTATCATTATATCCCCATAAAGATGGTGGCATTGGATTCTTAGCAGTTTCTGCCATACCAGCGTAAAATGCATCAATTATGCCTTGTTTATCAACAGCATAGTTAAGGGCTTTTCTTACTCTAACATCATCAAATGGTTCTTTCATCATATTCATAGCTAAGTATCCAACATTCATTGATGGTCTTAAATATAAATCTAAATTAGGATCGTCTTCAACTATTTGTGCATCATCAGGACTAACACCAATCATCATATCGATTGTTCCTGCTTGAAGTTCTAAAATTCTTGCTGAATTATCAGGAATTGTTCTAAAAATCATTTTATCAAGTTTTGGGCCGTCTCCCCAATATTCTTCATTTTTTACTAAAACGATTTTATCATCTTTTATCCACTCAACAAATTTAAATGGACCAGTTCCTACAGGATTCTTAAATATATTAGCACCATATTCATCAAATGCAGCTGGACTCATAATTGCAAAACAAGGCATTGCCAAGTTATTCAAGAATGGTGAAGATGGACTATTTAATTCAATTTGAACTGTATAATCATCAACAACTCTAACTTCTTTAACTATTCCAGGATATCCGCCAAACATATATCCCCAATATTCAAAGTTTTCCCCTGGAAATCTTAATTCATTATCTTCAAACATCCAACGATCAAAGTTAATTTTAACTGCTTCTGCGTTAAAATCAGTTCCATCATGGAACTTAACGCCTTCTCTTAATTCAAATTCCCAAATTGTTTTTTCTTCATTAGTAGTTTTCCAATTAGTTGCTAATCCCGGAATAACATTTGTATTATCCACTTCATAGTCAACTAAAGTATCAAGAACTGTTCGAGCAACATAAAAAGATTCTCCATCAGTTGCATTTGATGGATCTAAACTTACACTGTCACCACTTCTAGCAAATACTAAAATCTTTTCTTCTGGCTCTTCAGCTTTAGCGGGTTCCTCAGTCTTAGCGGGTTCCTCAGTCTTAGCTGGTTCCTCAGTTTTAGCAGGCTCTTCAGTTTTTGTTGAACATCCAACTAGAGCAAATGATAAAACTAAAACTAAAACTAATAATAATGTTAAACTTCTTTTCATTTTTCTCCTCCTTATATTTATATATCTATATTTAAATGAATTTAACATTTACAACAAATGAAAATTCATATTAAATCTTTACGTGGTGACATGTAACGCTATGTGTTTCATTAACTTTTCGTAATTTCGGAATTTCTTTTTTACATATTTCAGTTGCATACATACATCTTGTATGGAATTTACATCCAGAAGGTGGATTTGTCGGACTTGGTATATCACCTTTTAGAAGTATTTGATTTTTATTTGCTTTAGGATCAGGTTTTGGAATTGCTGATAATAATGCCTGAGTATAAGGATGTGTTGGATTATCATATAAATCTTTATAATCAGATATTTCAACAATAGAACCTAAATACATAACTGCAACTCTATCGCTAATATGTTTAACAACACTTAAATCATGAGCAATAAATATCATTGTTAAATCAAATTGTTTTTGTAAATCCATAAGCAAATTTATTGTTTGAGCTTGAATTGATACATCTAATGCTGAAACTGGTTCGTCACATACAACGAGTTTTGGATTTGCACTTAAAGCTCTTGCAATACCAATTCTTTGTCTTTGTCCACCACTAAACTCATGAGGATATCTTGACGAATGGTATGGGCTTAATCCAACAACACTTAATAGTTCTTTTACTCTTTCTTGTCTATATTTTTTATCACCAACATTAAAATTTTTCATTGGTTCCATAATTGTTTCTCCAACTGTTAATCTTGGATTTAAAGATGCATATGGATCTTGAAAAATAAATTGCATGTTTTTTCTAACTTTTCTCATTTCATCTTGTGAAATTTTATTTAAATCTTTTCCATCAAATATTATTGAACCAGAAGTTGCGTCAAGTAATCGTAAAATACA
The DNA here is from genome assembly GCA_034659335.1 of Bacillota bacterium. Taxonomy (GTDB): domain Bacteria; phylum Bacillota; class Clostridia; order Peptostreptococcales; family Acidaminobacteraceae; genus HSG29. Next base: position 6,413 of record JAYEHA010000192.1, on the reverse strand, counting down.
TTTTCCAGTAGTTGACTTTCCACAACCACTTTCTCCAACAATTCCAAGTGTTTCACCTTCTTCTAATTTAAACGATACATCTTCAACAGCTTTTACATAAATAGTATTTTTTGATAAGAAAGATCCTTTTTTTATTGGAAAGTATTTTTGTAAATTTTTTACTTCTAAAAGTACACTCATTAAATCTCCCTCATTTCTAATATAAATGACATGCTACAAAATGTCCTTTTTCAACTTCTTTTAATTCAGGTTTTTTTTCAAAACATATATCCATTGCGTGTTCACATCTTTTTGCAAAACTACAACCTTTTGGTAAAAATCTTAAATCAGGTGGCAATCCTTTTATTGGATCAAGTCTTTTTTTGTCATCATCTATTCTAGGTATTGATTTTAAAAGTCCCCATGTATACGGATGCTTAGGATTTTCAAATAATGTATTAACATTAGTGTGCTCAACAGGTTTGCCGGCATACATTACTAAAACATCATCACATACCTCTGCAACAACACCTAAATCATGTGTGATCATAATAATAGCAGTATTGAATTCTTCTTTTAACTCAATCATTAAATCAAGAATTTGAGCTTGTATTGTTACATCAAGTGCAGTTGTAGGTTCATCAGCAATTAGTAATTCAGGATTACATGAAAGTGCCATTGCAATCATAGCTCTTTGCCTCATTCCACCGCTAAATTCATGCGGATAACTATTTGCACGAATTTCAGGTTCCGGAATTCCAACTTTTGCAAGCATTTTGACTGCTTTCTTCCACGCAGCTTTTTTGTCCATATTTAGGTGTAATCGTACTGCTTCAGCTATTTGCTCACCAACTTTTATTACAGGATTTAATGAAGTCATCGGATCTTGAAATATCATAGCCACTTCATTTCCACGAATATTTCTCATTTGTTTTTGATTTAATTTAATAAAATCTTTTCCCTTATAAATAATTTCTCCATTAATAATTTTTCCAGGAGGTTCAGGAACTAGTCTCATTATTGAAAGTGCAGTAATTGACTTACCCGATCCGGATTCACCAACTATTCCTAAAGTTTCGCCTTTTTTTAATTCAAAACTTACTCCATCTACGGCTTTAACTTCACCTGCTTCAGTAAAAAAATGAGTTTTTAAATTAATTACTTTAAGTAACTCATGTTCAGTCATTTTTCACCCCTTATTATCATATTATCATATTCAGTAATATGATTTCCCCTAATATTTATATAACAACTAATGATATCATTTTTTAGATATGATTGTCAAAATATTCAAAATCATTTCAATTAAAATTGAAATTTTTTGATAAATTGTAAATATAAATAAGTATTACGTAAATTTAACATTTCGTAAATTTCTATAATATTACCGTAATTGGAGTGCAATGTCAAGTGATAGAAATTTAACGAATTTTATATAATTATTTTTTTAATTTACTAAAATTTGACAAACGAATATATGTTTGATATAATTTGTTAAATTGATGAGGTGAATTATGAAAAAATTTAAATTAGTTTCTGATTTTTCTCCAACTGGAGATCAACCTAAAGCGATAGACGAATTGATTAATGGAATAAAAAATAAAGAGAAATATCAAACATTACTTGGTGTAACAGGTTCAGGAAAAACTTTTACTATTGCTAATGTTATTAAAGAAGTGCAAAAACCAACACTTGTTATTGCACATAATAAAACTTTAGCTGCTCAATTATATAATGAATTTAAAAGTTTTTTTCCAGATAATGCAGTAGAGTATTTTGTAAGTTATTATGATTATTATCAACCAGAAGCATATATTGCAGTGACAGATTCATTTATTGAAAAAGATGCATCAATCAATGAAGAAATAGATAAATTGCGACATTCTGCAACTGCTTCACTTTATGAAAGAAAAGATGTTATTATTGTGGCATCTGTATCATGTATTTATGGACTAGGGGATCCGATTGATTATAAAAATATGGTGCTTTCATTAAGACCTGGGATGATTAAAAGTAGAGAAGATATAATTGATAAATTAATAGATATTCAGTATGATAGAAATGATATCGATTTTCGAAGAGGCACATTTAGAGTAAGAGGAGATGTTATAGATATTTTTCCTACAAATCAAGATGAAAATTCTATTAGAATTGAATTATTTGGAGATGAAATTGAGAAAATTACTGAAATTAGAGCCTTAACAGGTGAAATTATTGGTTATAGAAAACATATTTCTATATTTCCAACGTCACATTATGTAACGAGTAAAGAAAAAATTGATAAGGCAATTATTGAAATTAAAAAAGAGTTAATAGTAAGAGAAAAGTATTTTAGTGATAATAATAAATTGATTGAAGCACAAAGAATATCTCAAAGAACGAATTATGATATTGAAATGTTAAACGAAGTAGGTTTTTGCCAAGGAATTGAAAATTATTCAAGGATTTTAGCTGGAAGAACTGAAGGAAGTCGAGCATTTACTTTGATGGATTATTTTCCAGATGATTTTTTGGTAGTGGTTGATGAATCGCATGTTACTATTCCCCAAATAGGGGGAATGTATGCAGGTGATAAATCACGAAAAACAAATTTAGTTGATTATGGATTTAGATTACCATCAGCATTAGACAATAGACCTCTTAATTTTAATGAATTTGAGGATTTAATTAATCAATCTATATTTATATCTGCAACACCAGGTGATTATGAATTAATGCATTCTACAAATATAATAGAACAGATTATTAGACCTACAGGGCTTATTGATCCTGAGATTGATATTCGTCCTATTATGGGACAAGTTGATGATTTATATAGTGAAATTCTTATTAGAATAGAAAGAAATGAAAGAGTATTAATTACAACTCTTACTAAAAAAATGGCAGAAGATTTAACTCAATATTTTATAAAGATGGATCTTAAAGTTAATTACCTTCATTCTGATATTAAAACATTAGAAAGGGTGGAAATAATCCAAAATTTGCGATTAGGAGTGTTTGATGTATTGATTGGTATAAATTTATTAAGAGAGGGATTAGATATTCCAGAAGTCTCTCTAGTAGCAATTTTAGATGCTGATAAGCAAGGTTTTTTAAGATCAAAAAGATCTTTAATTCAAACAATTGGTAGAGCGTCAAGAAATTCAAATGGAGAAGTTATTCTTTATGCAGATGCTATTACAAAAGCTATGAAAGATGCAATTGATGAAACAGATAGAAGGCGTAAAATTCAAAATGATTATAATATTGAAAATAATATTACTCCAAAAACGATAAAAAGAAATATCGAAGAACTTATTAGAATTACACAAGTAGCTGAAGAGGGTAATGTTTATAATGTTGATTTATCTAAAGAAGAAAAAGAAGATTATATTACTCTTTTAGAAAGTAAAATGTATGCTTTTAGTGAAAATTTAGAGTTTGAAAAAGCTGCTGAAATAAGAGATATGATTAAAAAAATAAGGAGTAAGAATGACTAAAGAATTTATTGAAATAAAAGGCGCAAAAGAACATAACTTAAAAAATATTGACATTAAAATTCCAAGAAATAAATTTATTGTTATAACAGGGTTAAGTGGCTCGGGAAAATCATCTTTAGCATTTGATACAATTTATGCTGAAGGGCAAAGAAGATATGTTGAAAGTTTATCTTCATATGCAAGACAATTCCTTGGGCAAATGGAGAAACCGCATGTTGAATATATCGAAGGATTATCACCTGCTATATCAATTGATCAAAAATCTACAAACAATAATCCAAGATCAACTGTAGGAACAGTTACGGAAATATATGATTATTTAAGATTATTATTTGCTAGAGTTGGAGTGCCACATTGTATTACTTGTGGCAGAGAAATTTCATCTCAAAGTATTGATCAAATTGTTGACAATATATTAGAAATGGAAAATAAAACAAAAATACAAATTATTGCTCCAGTAATTATTGGAAGAAAAGGACGACATAAAAATGAATTGAATCTATTAAGAAAGGAAGGATATATTCGCGTTAGAATTGATAATGAAATTTATGATTTATCAGATGATATTGAACTAGATAAAAATATTAAGCATAATATTGACGTAGTTGTTGATAGATTAATTATTAAAGAACAAATTAGAAATAGATTAGCAGATTCTGTTGAAACAGCTTTAAACTTAACCGATGGACGCTTAGTTGTAAATATTATTGACGGAGAAGATATTCTTTATAATACTAATTTTGCTTGTCCAATTCATGGAATAGGTATAACAGAGATGGAACCGAGAATGTTTTCGTTTAATAGTCCTTATGGATCATGTCCTGAATGTACAGGATTGGGTTATAAATTAAAAGTAGATAAGGAATTAGTAGTACCAAACGGTGATTTATCAATAAAAGAAGGGGCAATTGAACCATATAAAAATAGTCAACCTAATACTTATTATCGCTCAATAATTAAAAATATTATTGAATATCATGGATATGATGAAAATACACCTTTTAAGGATTTATCTAGTAAAGTAAAAAAAGAAATTTTTTATGGTTCAAAGCGAAAGTTTAAGTTTACTTTTAGCAGTCAATTTTCTGAGGATATTCAAGAAAGAGAAGGATCATTTGAAGGTATAATTAATAATTTTGAAAGAAGATATAAAGATACAAAATCAGATTATTCAAGAAATAGAATTAAGAAATATATGTCACTTAATAAATGTAAAGTTTGTGACGGTAAAAAATTAATTCCGGATGTACTTGCAGTAACTTTTAATAATAAAAATATCCATGAAGTTACTGAAATGTCTATTTCTAAAGCATATGATTTTTTTGATAATGTAACTCTTTCAAATAAAAATATGATTATTGTTGAAGAAATTTTAAAAGAAATCAAAGGAAGATTAAAGTTTCTTATTAATGTAGGACTTGATTATTTAACACTTTCTAGAACTGCTGGCACTTTATCAGGTGGGGAATCTCAAAGAATTCGTTTAGCAACACAGATAGGTTCTGGTCTAGTAGGAGTACTTTATATTTTAGATGAACCTAGTATTGGACTTCACCAAAAAGATAATAGAATGCTTTTAAAGTCTTTAAGAAATTTAACGGATGTTGGAAATACATTAATAGTAGTAGAACATGATGAAGAAACTATTACAGATGCTGATTTTGTTGTAGATATGGGACCATATGCAGGAGAACACGGCGGAGAAATTATTGCTCTAGGTACGCCAGAAGAAATAATGAATAATGAGAATTCAATAACTGGAAAGTATTTATCAGGTAAACTTAAAGTTGAAGTGCCATCAGAAAGACGTGTTTTTAATAAAGATAAAGTTTTAGTATTAAAAGGCGCAAAACAAAACAATTTGAAAAATATTAATGTTACAATACCACTTGGTATATTTACTTGTATAACAGGAGTTTCAGGCTCAGGAAAATCATCATTAATAAATCAAACGCTTTATAAAGTTGTTGCTAAAGAAGTTGGAAGATCAACTGTTAAACCGGGTGAATATAAGTCGATAAGTGGACTCGAACAAATTGATAAAGTAATTGATATTGATCAATCACCAATTGGTAGAACGCCTAGATCAAATCCAGCAACATATACTAAATTATTTGATAATATAAGAGATATTTTTGAATTAGTTCCTGAAGCAAAAAAACGTGGTTATAAAAAAGGAAGATTTAGTTTTAATGTTAAAGGTGGGCGTTGTGAAACTTGTAAAGGTGATGGATTATTAAAAATTGAAATGCATTTTTTAGCAGATATTTATGTGGAATGTGATGTCTGTAAAGGTAAAAGATATAATAAAGAAACCCTTCAGGTTAAATATAAAGGTAAAAATATATCAGAAGTTCTTGATATGACAGTTGAAGAAGCGCTTATATTTTTTAAAAATATTCCAAAGATTAAAGTAAAACTTCAAACTCTATTTGATGTAGGATTAGGTTATATTAAATTAGGTCAGCCTTCTACTCAATTGTCTGGTGGTGAAGCGCAAAGAATTAAATTGGCTAGAGAATTATCAAAACGATCAACAGGGAAAACTTTGTATATTTTAGATGAACCTACGACGGGGCTTCATATGGCAGATGTTCATATGTTAATAGAAGTATTAGATAGATTAGTTAGCGAAGGTAATTCAATTATAGTTATTGAACATAATCTTGATGTTATTAAATCTGCTGATTATATTATTGACTTAGGACCTGATGGTGGAGATAATGGCGGAAAAATAGTTGCAAAAGGGACTCCAGAAGAAGTGGCTAAAGTTAAAAAATCATATACTGGAATGTATTTAAAGGATATATTATATAAATAATTAAAATAGCCTTAAAATAAATTAAGGCTATTTTTTATGTTAACTTCCTGAAATAATTACACTTAAACAAAAAAAACTCTGAAACGATTGAAAATTCTAGATTTTCTCTTGATTTCAGAGTTTTTTTATGTTAT
>JAYEHA010000191.1:0-3168 GCA_034659335.1 Bacillota bacterium | reverse complement strand
CTGTGACAAATGAAGACTCTAAGAAATTTAATAAGATTAAAAAAAATAATGAAAATGTTATTGTTGAAGAAATCAATAAGGATTCCATTGAAAATCAAGTTATAAAGATGAGAGCAAAAAATATGTCTGTAAATGAAATTGCAAAAAAACTAGGTATTGGAGTTGGTGAAATTAAATTGTTATTAAATATTAATAAAAAATCTAATTGATTTTTATTAAAAATATGTTATAATACAATAGTGTTAAAAATAATCACTTGTTATCATTTATTTTTTGGTGCTAATTAATTAGTGTTAATTAGTTAAAAATAGAGTTTATATAACAAGGTAGAAAAACTATGGAGGTGCTTTAAATGGCAGTAGTAGGAATCAAAACATTATTAGAGGCAGGAGTTCACTTTGGTCATAAGACTAGAAGGTGGAATCCTAAAATGAAAAAATATATTTTTACTGATAGAAGTGGAATATATATTATTGATTTACAACAGACAGTAAAATTATTAGATGATGCATATGAATTTGTTAAGTCAATTGCAGCAGATGGTGGAAAAGTTTTATTTGTTGGAACAAAGAAACAAGCAAAAGAAGCTATTAGAAATAGTGCAGAAAAATCTGGATCTTTTTATGTTAATCATAGATGGTTAGGTGGAATGTTAACTAATTATGGTACAATTTCAAAGAGAATTGATTTGTTAGACGAAATTGATAAAAAAGAAGAAGATGGAACGTTTGAAATTTTACCCAAAAAAGAAGTTATTGGTTTAAGAAAGCAAAGAGAAAAGCTTAATCGTAATCTTGGTGGAATAAGAGTGATGAACGGATTACCAGCTGCGCTTATAGTTGTTGATACAAATATAGAGGTTAATGCAATATTAGAAGCTAAGAAATTAAATATTCCTGTAGTAGCATTAGTAGATACAAACTGTGATCCAGATCTTATTGATTATGTTATTCCTGGAAATGATGATGCAATAAGAACAATTAAGTTAATTTCAGACACGATGGCTCAAGCAATTATTGAAGGTCGTCAAGGTATTGATTCTGATTCATCAGAAAATTAATATTATCTAGGAGGAATATATAATGAGTTTAGGAAAAAAAGTTAAAGAGTTAAGAGAAATTACTTCTGCGGGCATTTTAGATTGTAAAAAAGCAATTGTTGAAGCGGATGGAGATATAGAGAAAGCAAAGGAAATTTTAAGAGAAAAAGGTTTAGCTTCAGCTGCTAAAAAGGCTGGAAGAATTGCTACTGAAGGTATAGTAGTGTCTTATATTCATGGTGCTAGAATTGGAGCTATAGTAGAAATTAATAGTGAAACTGATTTTGTATCTCAAAATGATGAATTTAAGGCATTTGCTAAAGATATTGCTATGCAAGTTGCTGCATCAAATCCAAAATATGTTTCAAGAGATGAGGTTCCAGAAGAAGAAGTTAATAAAGAAAAAAGCATTTTAAAGACTCAAGCAATGAATGAAGGAAAACCTGAGCATATTGTTGATAAAATGATTGAAGGAAGAATAAATAAGTATTTTGCTCAAATCTGTTTATTAGAGCAAACATTCATTAAAGATGGAGATTTAACTGTTAATGATGTAGTACAAAAAACAATTGCTAGAATTGGTGAAAATTTATCTGTTAGAAGATTTTCAAGATTTGAAGTTGGCGAAGGTTTAGAGAAAAAAGTAGAAAATTTTGCAGAAGAAGTTGCAAATCAGTTATAAAAAAAGATAGAGAACACAAAGTGTTCTCTTTTTTTAAATTAAAGGAGTTTATATGAAAAAAACTGACTATAAACGTGTTTTAATAAAGATTTCTGGTGGAGCATTAGCAAATGAAAGTGGATTTGGAATTGATAATAATAAATTGAAAAATATTTCTGAAGAAATTTTGAAATTAAGAAATCATAATATTGAAATCGCAATAGTAATTGGCGGTGGTAATTTTTGGAGAGGAAGATCATCGGAAGATATGGATCGTGCTACGGCTGATTATATGGGTATGTTAGCTACTACTATTAATGCGTTAGCATTACAAGATTTTATTGAAAATAATGTTAAGATTGAAACTAGAGTTATGAGTGCTATTGAAATGAAGGAGATTGCTGAACCATATATTAAAAGAAGAGCGGTAAGACATCTTGCAAAAGGTCGAGTTGTAATATTTGCGGCTGGTACTGGAAGTCCGTTTTTTACAACTGATACAGCAGCTGCTTTGAGAGCTATAGAAATTGATGCAGATGTTATTTTATTAGCAAAAGATATTGACGGTGTTTACGATTCTGATCCAAAACTTAACAAAATTGCAAAAAAATATGATACAATTAGTTATAAGGATTTAATTAATCAAGAGCTTGGTGTTATGGATATAACTGCTGTGACTATGTGTAAAGAAAATCATATTCCAATACTAGTTTTTGATTTAAATATTCCAACAAATATTTCGAAGAGTTGTTTTGGTGATAATGTAGGAACGATTATTAAGGAGGCATAATATGAGATTTGAAGTACATAATGAATTAGAAGAAAGAATGGAAAAAACAGTGCATGTTTTGAAGTCGGAATTTGCTTCGGTAAGAACTGGTAAAGCTACACCTAGAGTGTTGGATAGTATTTATGTAGAATATTATGGTGCGGATACGCCATTAAACCAATTGGCTTCAATTACAACGCCAGAACCAAGAACATTAATGATTAAACCTTTTGATAAAAGTGTTTTAGCTACTATCGAAAAATCAATTTTAACTTCTGATTTAGGTATTAATCCTGGAAATGATGGAGATAAAATTATATTAAATTTTCCTATGTTGACTGAGGAAAGAAGAAAAGATTTTTCTAAAATAGTTAAATCATATGCAGAAGAAGCAAAAGTAGCGCTTCGAAATGAAAGAAGAGATGCAAATGATAAACTTAAAAAAATGGAGAAAAATGGTGATATAACTGAGGATGATTTAAGATCAAGTTTATCTACTGTTGAAGATATTATTCATAAATATAATGCAACGATTGATGAATTATGTGATAAAAAAGTTAATGACATTATGTTGATATAATTATACCCTCCTATGGAGGGTTTGTTTTAATTTTTGACTAATGTATTATTTGTTTTAAGGAGTTATTATGAATAAAAAAATATTGCCAAGTCATGTTGCTATAATTATGGATGGGAATG
>JAYEHA010000190.1:0-15083 GCA_034659335.1 Bacillota bacterium | reverse complement strand
CCCCATCTATTCACAGTTGAAAAACTCACATATGACTCTCTAGCTAATTCTTTTTGACTTATATCCAATTCTTTTTTAACTTTTTTACTGTTTTCGCAAAATTTAACATCTATTAATCTCTCCATTTGCTCTATTTAAATTATAGCAAACGCTATATTATTTTGCAAAGTTATTTCATATGTATTTTTTTAACCTTAATTCCAATTTTCACCTAAAGAATTGTACACAATTTACAATTTCTAATTGTCTAAACTAGATAAAAATGATAAAATCATTGCAATCAGCAGATTAGAAAAGGAGAATTATAATGTTAGATTTACATGTGCATTCAAATTTTTCAGCAGATTCAACTGAAAAAATAGAATCAATAATTATTGAAGCAATAAATAGAAATATAGATATAATAGCTATAACCGATCATATTGATTATGACTACACAGATCCATCAATAAAATTTGAATTTAATATTAATGATTATTTTTTTGAAATCAATAGATTAAAAAAAATATATGGAAATAAAATAAAAATTTTAAAAGGTGTTGAATTAGGCCTACAACCTCATATTATTGATAAATTAAATGATTTTGTAAACATTTATAATTTTGATTTTGTAATTGGTTCTTTTCATACTTGTCAGAAAAAAGATTTATACTTAAAAAATTTTTATAAAGGAAAATCAAATAAAGAAGCTTGGGATATATATTTAGATGAAATTTATAATACCATATATAAATTTAATAATTTTAATGTGCTTGGACACTTAGATTTAATAAAAAGATATTCTGAAGAAGTCCGGACAATAGATATATCTTATTATAAAGCTAAGTTAGAAAAACTTTTCCATTTAATTGTTGAGAAAAATATTGGCATAGAGGTAAACACCTCCGGATTAAGAGGTGATTATGGGCTTAATGAAACTTTACCTTCAAATAAAATAATTCAAATATATAAAAATTGCGGTGGAAAAATAATAACAATAGGTTCTGATTCTCATACTAAAGACACACTAGGCGAAAATTTTAATCAAGTTTATAACGAATTAAAACAAATTGGCTTTAAAAACATTTATTATTTTGAAGAAAAAAAAGCAAAAAAATATTAGTTAAATCTACGTGATAATTCCTTTGAAATATCTTTGATACTAATATTTTTTTCAGCTAGTAAAACAAGCAAATGGTAAGTAAGATCTGAAACTTCATAAATAAATTCTAAATCATCATTATTTTTAGATGCAATTACTACTTCAACTGCTTCTTCACCTACTTTTTGTGCGATTTTATCTAATCCTTTTTCAAAAAGTTCTGTAGTATAAGAATTCTTTGGCAAATTCACCTTTCTTTTAGCTATTAATAATTCCAATTTTTGAAAAATTGATAAATCTTCATTTAACTCTTTATTTTTATAAAGAACATTATGAAAACACGAATATTCATTCAAATGACATGTAGGACCTTCTGGTATGGCCTGAATAAGTAAAGTATCTTTATCACAATCATATTTAATTTCTATTAAGTTTAAAAAATTACCACTAGTTTCTCCTTTAGTCCAAATTTTTTGCCTTGATCTTGAAAAGAAAGTAACTTTCTTAATCTTCTTTGTTATTTCTAAAGATTCTTCATTCATATATCCAAGCATAAGAATTTCTTTAGTTTGAAAGTCTTGTATAATTGCTGGAATAAGACCATTTTCATCATATTTTAGATTCATTTTATAACCTCACTTTTATATTATTAATTCTTAAATAATTTTTAAGTTCCTTAATTTTAATTTCTTTATTATGAAATACGCTAGCAGCCAAAGCAGCAGCAACTGAAGTATTCTTAAAAACACTTAAAAAATCTTCTTTTTTACCAGCTCCACCAGATGCTATCACTGGAATCGAAAGAATATCGCAAAGACTATTTAACAAATCTTCACTATAACCGTTTTTGGTTCCATCAGCATTAATGGAATTGAGCACTATTTCACCGGCACCTAATTCTTCAGCTTTTTTTGCCCAATCGAGTACATTCAAGCTTTCTTTTTGATTTCCACCTTTTGTAAAAACTATCCATTTATTATTAACTAGTTTAGCATCAATACTAAGCACAACACATTGCGCTCCAAATTTTAGACTTGCTTCTCTTATAAGACTTGGATTTCTTACAGCTGAAGAATTAATTGAGACTTTATCAGCACCCGATTTTAAAGCTTTATCAAAATCTTCTATTGATTTGATACCCCCACCTATGACAAATGGAATATTTATCTCTTTTGCTACATTTTTTGCAATATCAAAAATAGTTTCACGGTTTTCTTCAGAAGCTGAGATATCATATAAAACTAGTTCATCTGCCAAACTTTCTCCATAATATTTAGCTAATCTAACAGGTTCATCAATTACTTTAAGGTTTTTAAATTTAATTCCTTTTACAACTTTTCCATTTTTTATATCTAAACAAGGAATAATTCTTTTAGTTATCATTATTAACACCTTCCAATTCTAAATTATTTTCATATAAAGCTTTTCCAACAACAGTTTCTTTTATGCCTATAGCTTCTAGTTTTTTAATATCCTCAATAGAACTAACTCCCCCAGAAGCAATTATATTTATATTAAATTTTTTAAGTAGTCTTTCATACAATTCAATATTAGGGCCTTTAAGCGTACCATCTCTTGAAATATCTGTTATCAAAAAATTAGATATATTTAGTTTTATTAAATCAGATATTTTATCTTCAATATTAATATCTGTTTTTTCTTTCCAAGCATTAATAAAAATATAATCATTTTTCACATCAAGAGCAATTATTATCTTTTTACCATATTTATTAGAAATCTTTTTAAGAATATTCATTTTTTTTATTGCCATAGTACCAATTATAATTCTATCTATCCCAAGCTTCATTAACATCTCCGCTTTTTCAAAAGTCCTAATTCCTCCACCATATTGAATAATCAAATTAGTATCTTTTTTTAATTTGCTAATAATTTCTACATTTATTAATTCACCGTTTAAAGCACCATCTAAATCTACTATATGCAAATTAGTGTATTTTTTTTCTTCAAACATTATAGCAACTTTAATTGGATTTTCAAAATAAACAGTTTCTTTATTAAAATCACCCATATATAACCTAACACATTTTCCATTTTTAATATCAATTGCAGGTATTATATTCATTTTCATCTCCTAATTCAATAATAAAATTCTTGAGTATATTAAGCCCATCTTTACCACTTTTTTCAGGATGAAATTGAATACCATAAATATTATTACTTTTAATAATACTTGGTACTTTTACATCATATTGTGAATAACATATAATATTATCTTCATCGTAATCACTCAAATAAAACGAATGTACATAATATCCATAACTAGTCTTATTAAGATTATAATTTATAAAACTATCCTCCTTAAATATCAATTCGTTCCACCCCATATGAGGAACATTCAAAGATGTTTTAAATTTAGAAAAATGCCCTTTTATAAAACCTAATCCTTTAGAAAAACCATTTTCATCACTACTATCAAATAATATCTGCATACCTAAACATATCCCAATAATAGGATAATTAAGAGATTTCCTCTTATTTAATACAGAGATAAGATCTTTTTCTATTAAATTTTGCATAGCAATCTTAAATGCACCTACTCCAGGCATAAATAGAATATCCGCATTTAAAATATCTTCTTCTTTAGAACTTATCTTAGCATCGCAACCAATTTTTTCAATTGCATTTTTCAAGTTATATACATTCCCCAAACCATAATCGAGTATAATTATCATTTTATTCACCTAAACTTCCTTTCGTAGATAAAATTGAATCATTTTTAATAAAAGCTTGCTTTAATGAAACTGCTAGTGCTTTAAAAATATTTTCTATAATATGATGTCCATTTTCACCATTTAACATTTTTATATGCAAATTCATTTTTGCATTATTAGTGAATTTAAGAAACATTTCTTTAAACATTTCTGTTTCAATATTTCCTACGGTATTTGATACTATGTTAACATCATAATTTAAAAATGATCTTCCACTTAAATCTAATGCAACTAATATAAGAGAATCATCCATCGGCATAATAGTATTCCCAAATCTTTTAATATTCTTATCTTCATTAATTTTTTTATTTATAATTTGACCAAGTACAATTGCAATATCTTCAATTAAATGATGATTATCAATATTTAAATCTCCAGTTGCTTTTATATAAAAAGATACATCTAAGTACTTCGCAAAAGTATTTAGCATATGATTTATAAAACCAATTTCTGTAATTATTGTAGCTTCATATTTTTTATCAAAATCGATAACTATATGAATATCAGTTTCTAATGTTTTTCTTTTTATTTCAAATCTATTCATTTTCTACCACATCCCTTAGTATTTTAATAAATTTAGAATTTTCTTCTGCAGTTCCGATTGAAAATCTAATAAAATTTATTAAATATTTAGTATCAAAATCTCTGATATATATGTTTTCACGTTTGCAATAATCAAATATTTCTTTATTATAAGGACTATCTAATAATATAAAATTTGAATCACTTTTAAAATAATTCATATTTAATTCGTCTAGTATTTTTAATATTCGCTTTTTTTCATTTATAATATAAGTGTTGTATTTTTTAAAATCAATTTTTTCTAAGATATTGCTAGCAATATATTCACTTATTCCACTAATGTTAAAAGGCATTCTCATACTATCTAACTTTTGAATATGTTTATTTATAGAAACACCATATCCAATTCTTAGAGATGCAAGTCCATATGCTTTAGAAAGTGTTCTCATAATAATAAGATTATCGTATTTATCTATTAATTTTAGATTGGTAAAATCAGTAAATTCTATATACGCTTCATCTATTACTACAATTCCATTTGATGTTTTAATAATTTCATGTATTAACTTTTCATCTATTAATTCTCCTGTTGGATTATTTGGATAACAAAGAAATATAATTTTAGGCTGAACTTCCTTAATTGTCTTAATAGCTTTTCTTATATCCAATTCTAAATTTCCCTTAGGAGAAATTCCAATATAATTTCTTCCTAAATTTGAAGATATCTTACAATACTGTGAAAAAGTAGGCTCACAGCTTAATATTGAATCATTCTCTTTTGAAAAAGCAATAATAATCAATTGGATCAATTCATCTGATCCATTTGTAGTAATTATATTTTCAGAATTAATATGATTTTTTTGGGCAATAGCATTTCTTAAATTTTTATAAGAAGAATTAGGATATCTATTATAGTTATAATTGTAAAATAAATTTTCTAATTCCTTTTTTTCAAAAGTAATATATGGATTTTCATTTGCGTTAAGATGTATTTTATTCATATTTAAACCTTTCTAATAAACTTTCAGAATGTTCCATTAAATTTTCTTTTATTGCAAAATAAGAAATTTCTTTATAATTTTCAATTAAATCCTTTTTTGAATATTTAATATAACTACTTCTTTTTAAAAAATCATAAACACCCAGTGGAGAGAAAAATTTTGCAGTTTGATTTGTAGGTAAAGTATGATTAGGCCCAGCAAAATAATCTCCTACAGGTTCAGGTGAATATTCACCTAAAAAGATACTTCCCGCATTTATAATTAAATCCAAAATACTTTCTGGATCTTTAATTAAAATTTCTAAATGCTCTGGCGCAATTTCATTTGATAAATTTATCATTTCATCAATTGTATTAGATTTTATTATTAATAAATTTTCTATAGCTTTTGATATTATATTTTTCCTATTTGACTGTTCTATATATAATTTAATTAGTTTTTTAGTTTCACTAATTATTTTCTCAGAAGTAGTAAGCAAATAACACTTTGCATTCTCATCGTGTTCAGCTTGGCTTAATAAATCTCTAGCAATATAACGTGCGTTGGCATATTTATCAGCTATTATTAAGATCTCTGATGGTCCAGCAATCATATCAATATCTACTAAACCAAAAACTTGTCTTTTAGCCTCAGCAACATATTTATTGCCTGGTCCAACAATTTTATCAACTTTTTTAATAGATTCAGTCCCATAAGCAACAGCTCCAACACCTTGTACCCCACCTATTTTATAAATTTCTTTAACACCGAGAATATCTGCACACACTAAAACTTCTGCATTAATCTTTTTTTCTTTGTTCGGTGGACTAATCAATACTATTTCTTTTACACCAGCAACAATTGCTGGTATTACATTCATTAATACACTTGAAGGATAATTAGCTTTCCCACCTGGAATATATATAGCGATTCTATTAAGTGGAGTCACCTTTTGACCAATAAGAGAATTATTTAATGTTTCATAACTAAACTCTTCTATATTTTGCTTTTTATGATATATAAAAATATTTTCTATAGCTTTTTTTATGATCTTAATAAATTTTTCATCAACATTTTTATAGCTCTCTTCTATTTCATTTTTATTAACTTTAAAATTATCTAAAACAACATTATCAAATTTATTTGTATAATAAGAAATAGCAGCATCACCTTTTTTTGAAACATTGAGTAGAATTTCAGTAACCAAGCTTCTTATTCCAAAATCAAATTTATTTGTAATAGTGCCAGCCATACTAAATTCATTAGATTTTATTCTTTTCATTAACATTCCTCCATCATTTGATTTGAAATTGTATTTATAAATTCATCAATTTCCTTAAATTTTGTTTTATAGTAAATTTTATTTGCTATAATTATTGAATTAATACTTTTAAATTTTTCTTTTACAAATAAATTATTTTCTTTTAATGTATTCCCAGTTTCTACAATATCAAGAATACAATCACTTATTCCAAGTAATGGCCCAAGTTCAACTGAACCGTTTAATTTAATAATTGAACCTTTCCTATTACTTTTCTTTAAATATTTTTTAGCTTGCATTGGATATTTAGTAGCAATTTTTAAAAAATTTTGATTATTCAATGAAAAATCTTTCTTTGCAGCAATACACAAATCACAAATTCCTATATTTAAATTAAGTAACTCATAAAAATCATTACTATATTCTCCAATTACATCATTCCCAACTATTCCTAACTCTGCAAATGAATTATCAACATAAAGCGGAACATCAGATGCCTTTACAATAATTACGTTTATTAAAGCATCTTGACTTTTTAAAATTAATTTTCTTGTATTTAAATCATCAAATATATATCCAGAATTAGAGAATAATTTCATAACCTCTTTCAATACTCTCCCTTTTGAAACAGCAATATTAATACTCATTAGTGAATCGACTCCCTTAAAGTATAACTTTCAATAGATTCCATAAATTTTTTATAATCTTTTTTTATTATTTTATTCTGTTTATTATCAACTATTGTTATAATATTTTCTTTTGTAGCAATAATATAATTGCTATCCACTTCTTTTATTAATTTTGAATTAAGATCATTTTCTAATAAATTAACACCAAATCCCTTCCTTCGCAAATTATTAGCAATTATTATAGATTTTTTATTACCTTCAGCATCTGTTAAAACAGTAAATTCAACATTCTTTTTATTATTGTTCATTTTTATCACTCCTATTAAATTCTTAATATTAAAACCAAAACCAGTCCCTTTCTTATTTAAAACATCATATCTGCCACCTGTTATTATTTCTTTTCCTAGTTCTTTTGAATATGCTTTAAAAATAAAACCATCATAATATGAATATTTATTTGTAAAACTCAAATCAATTTTAATTTTTGATAAATCAATTTTATAAAATGAAAGAAGTTCATAAAACGATTTAAAATAAGTTTTTATCTTCAATGTATTCTCTATACCTAAATCACTCATAGCACCTAAAATTTCTTCAAAATCACCAAATAACTTTGGTAATGCAAGTAAGGCTCTCTTTTCATTATTAGTAACATCTAAAGAATTTAGAACTTTCTCAATTTTCAAAATATTTTTATTGTGTATTAATTTAAAAAGTTTATTTTTAATTTCAAGTGACATCTTATCAATATTTAATAATTGTTCAATGAAATGTGTATTACCGATTTCTATTTCAAAATCTGATACCCCTAAACTCTCTAAAAACTCATAAATCATCACTATCAATTCAATATCAATATTAATGCTATACGGTAGTAATATTTCCACTCCCCCTTTTAAATCTTCGCTATTTTCCTTAAAAGAAAAAGTATTAGTTAGATAAAAAAATTTCCCGCTTGAAATAGGTGAATCAAGAATACTAATAGTTGGATCTTCATGTAAAATATTAATATCTCCTGTATTATCTATTACTTTCAACAGTTTAAATTTTGTTTCATCATATAACTTTGAAACGCTAATATCAGACATTGACTTCGGGAATATTTTTCTGAAACCATATTTCTTTGTTAAATTATTAAATTTTAAATCGATAAAATCAATTATTTCTAAGTTATCATAATTCATAGTTGCCCCCTTCTCTCAAAAAAACAAAATAGCCACCTAGGTTATAACACCTAGATGGCTACTAATATTAACAAAAGTAGTATATATCATCAGATGCGAACCCCAATAAAACTAGAGCTCACATCTGAAAAAAAATTTCAAACGACCAGCTCGTATCTAATGATGATGATGTAATTGTGATAAATTGTTTTTCTTATTGTAAATTGTCATTTTAATCACCTTTTCTATATATTGTTTGTTATATTATCAATAAATTTTCTATCTGTCAAGGGTTTTAATAAAATAATAACCCAACGGATTACTGTCCACACCCTTAAATGAAACTACACTGTTGTCAATAATTTTTCGTTATTTTTATATTCTTCAAACGCTAATTCAATCAAAGCATCGATCAATTCAGAATAAACTAACCCTTCATTTTGCCAAAGTTTAGGATACATACTAATCTTAGTAAATCCTGGCAAAGTATTAATTTCATTAACAAAAATTTCTTCTTTAGTTACAAAAAAATCGATTCTAGCAAGTCCTTTTGTTTCTAAAATTGTATATACCTCTAATGCGATTTTTTTAACTTTTTCAGAAACTTCTCTTTCTAATTCAGCAGGAATTTCAAGTTTAGCACCAGATCCATTAATATATTTTGCTTCATACGAATAAAACTCTTCACTAGGCATAATTTCACCAGGTTCAGTAGCTTGAGGAATTATATTTCCCTTAACAGCACATTCTATTTCTCTACCATTAATAAATTCTTCAACAATAACTTTTCTATCAAATCTAAATGCATTCTTTAATCCTTCAAAATATTCTTCTTTATTTGTTACTTTTGCAACTCCAACAGATGATCCTAAATTTGCCGGTTTAATAAACATAGGTAATCCTAATTTTTTTTCAGCCAATTCATAATTCGCATCATTAACATCTCTATAAAGCAAATAGTCAGCAATTTTAATATGACTATCTCTTAATAATCTTTTCATAATATCTTTATCCATACCTACAGCTGACCCAACTATTCCCGCCCCAACATATGGTAAACCCATTAATTTTAATAACCCCTGCAAACTGCCATCTTCTCCAAATGGTCCATGAATAATTGGAAACACAATATCAATAGGGCCTACCTCTTTTTTATTCCTAATACTATATAACGAATGATTCTTATTTCCTAAAACAACTGCAATCTCATTATTAGATTCTTTCAATTTTATATCTTTAGGATTATTAATATTTTCAAGAAAATCATTATTATCACAAAGAAAAAATTTTCCTTCTTTACTCATTGCAATTAAAGTGAGATTATATTTTTCTTTATTTACAGCCTCAACAATATTAAAAGCTGACTGTAATGAAACTTCATGTTCAGCTGATTTTCCGCCAAATAATATACATAAATTTATTTTATTCATTTTTACCCCCAAAACTTCACCTACTATTTATTTAATTCATTAAACTCATCAATCAATAATTCAATTTCTATAACATTTTCTTTATATTGATTTAATAACACTGTTATTTCATTAAGTAAATCAATTTGTCTTTGCGATAAATCACTAATGTCTTTAATATGCATAGGTCCATTTTCTTCATACTCAAACATTTTTTTAAGCGATAATTTTAATGTATCTTCCATAACAATCTTATTATTATAAAAAACAATAACCTTTTTCATTTCAGGCAAGCTATTTTGATTTTCAGCTTGTAAATATATTGGTTCTATATAAATAAGAGAATTACTAATAGGTATAATTATTACGCTTCCTCTTAAAATTTTAGAACCCTTTTGACCCCATAAAGTAAATTGTGGGGAAATTACAGAATCTTGATCAATCTGCGTTTCAATCTGGACTGGCCCCTTTACAAGCTTATCTTTAGGAAATTTATATACAAATAAATTACCATAATTGTCGGCATCGTTTCTTGCAACGAATAATGAAGTCATATTACCTTTATCATTAGGTGTAAACGGTACCGATAATAAAAATTCGATTTTTTGGCTTTCTGGCAATTTAAACGTTACATACTGAGAATTAGTTCTACTAATTTCTTCCATATCCATATACTTTTCATTAGCAACTTGCCAAACATCTTCACCATTATAGAAAACTTTTGGATTATCAACATGATAAATCTCATATACTTGCGCCTGCAAATTAAAAAAATCTTGCGGATATTTAATATGATTTTTTAAACCTATTGGCATTTCCTCTCTATTTTTAAGTAAATCAGGAAATATCTTATCATATGCATTTACTATTGGTTCATCAGCAAACTTATAATAATCAATAGTCCCATCATATGCATCAATCACAACTTTTATTGAATTTCGCATATAATTAATTTTAGAATTATTAAATAGAAAAGGTTTAGAATACGGATAATTTTTTGTTGTCGTAAACGCATCAATTATCCAATATATTTTACCATCATTTTGATTTAGCACAATATAAGGATCTTTATCATATTTAAAAAATGGAGCTATTTCATCTAATCTCTTATAAATATTTCTATTAAATACTATCTTACTTTCATTATTAATATTACTTGATACTAATAATTTTAGGCTCCTATTTTTTATTGCAAATAACAATTTATTTATTCCGTTTAAACTTACACCAGCTTTACCACTATATTTTATTTCTTTATTATCATCACCAAAAGGATAATCAAATTCATATTCATCTGAATTAACTATAATATAATCACTTATTAACTCGCCAAAATATATTCTCGGCTCATTAACAATTATACCAACATCACTAATAGGTGGTATATTTTTCACTAATAATTTAGGCTGTCCTTCTTCATCTACTGCATTTACAGGTGATAACACAGCTCCATATCCATGCGTATATTTAAAGTGTTGATTTAACCATGTTTTTGCTTCACTTCGTAACTTTTCTAAGCTTATTTCTCTTGCAGTAATAAATATCTGTGTGTATTTACCATTAATCTGATAACGATCTACATCAACATCATTAAACTTATAATACATTCTAATACCTTGAATTTCATTAAAAGTTTGCTTCAAAGGTCGATAATCATTGACCATAATATTATCTATAATATCACTTTGCTTTTCAATTTCATCATATGATAAATTATTTTGAGGATCATAATTAATAAAATCCACATTATCTATACCATAAGCCTTTTGTGTAAATGTCAAATTATTACTAATATAAATTTCCTCTTTTGAAATTTCATCTGGTAGTACAACTAATTTTTGAACACCAAAAGCAACTATTAACGCAATAAAATGGATTCCAATAACCATTATAGGACCTGATAAAAAAATTTTAAAACTATTTTTTTTATACCCTATAAAAATTATTATTGCCGCAATAAATGATACTACTGTAAGTATTCTATAAAATAACAACGTTATTTTCACATCAGTATATCCTGCTCCATATATTATTCCCAACGAAGAATATAATAACTTATATGACATTAATATATAATTAACTCCAAGCAACATTAATATAACTATACTTAATGTAACTATTGCTCTAATCAAAGATCTATACGAATGACTACATAATATTTGTTTAAGATTTAATTTCTTATGATATTCATTAAAATCAATAACTTTTTCTTTAGAAATTTTTTTCTTTTTATATACAAGAACAAAATATAATACTGTCACTATAGTCATCCAGAACAATATAAAAATTATCATTGACAATATACTTTTAATAAGTGGCAGTTTAAAGACATAAAAACTAATATCAAAATTGAAAATTGGATCGGTCTGATTAAAACTTTGCGCATTAAAAAAAAGTAAAATATCTTTCCACATAAAATTTGTAAACGAATACGCAAATATAGTGCCAGCAATTACCGAACCAAAACCTAATTTTAGATATCGATTTTTATTCTTAATACTCAATTCGTCTTCAAAATATTTATGATAATTTCTATTAAGAATATAAAAATAATAATAAATTAAACTAGAAATTAAAACATTAATAATTAAAAAAATTTTAAGTTTTGAATAAAAAATTATCCAAAATGTTGAAATGTAATTAATTGAATTAAACCATAAAACATTAACAAAAAAATCAATTATCGGATTAAAAAACATGCTAAATATAATTAATATTAACAAAATTTTCATCAATAAAATATCACTCTTTTTAATTTTATCCATACTAAACAGCCTCCTATTAAGTTATATTTTATATACCCTAAATATTGAATGACTACCTATTTGTTGTAATTTTTTTCATTATATGATAAATTTTTTCTTTAGAAAATGGTTTGACAACAATTTGATCCATTCCTACTTCTTTAACTTTTTTGTTAATCTCTCCGTAATCATTTGCTGTTAAAGCAACTATAAAAACATTTTTATCAATATTTCTAATTTCTTTTGTAGCTTCAAACCCATCTTTTATAGGCATTTGAATATCCATTAAAATAATATCATAAGAACTATCAAATATATCTATTACCTCTTGTCCATTACTTACAACAGTTACATCATATCCTGCATTATTTAATATTTTTTTAGTGATTTTTGCATTTATAACATTATCTTCAGCTAATAAAATCTTATACTTTTTCGAATGAATATTAATTTTTTCTGCATTCTCAATAATTATAGTATCCTTAAATTCCATATTCAAATCAATTATAATTTCAAAGCCAATATTATTTTCTTTTAAAATTCTATTGGGACTAAATGCTTTAATTTTTCCCCCTAACAATTCAACAAGTTCCTTAGCAATAGTTGTACCAAGTCCACTCCCTTGATAACTTCTTTTATTTGTATCTTCAATTTGATAAAATTTTAAAAATATTTTTTCTAATTTATCCTCTTTAATTCCTATACCCGTATCCGCAATAACAAATTCTACTTCAATCATATCATTCACTCTATTTTTTTGTTTAACACTAATAAATATTTCGCCATCATGTGTAAATTTTATTGCATTACCAATAATATTAATAAGTATTTGCCTAATTTTATTTTCATCACTTCTTACATTTTTAGGTAGTTCGTCGTCTATTAAAATATGATAATTAATCTTTTCTTCATCAATTAATGAAACAAATTGTAAAAATATACTATTTATTAAATCAAATAAATTAAACCAAGTGTTTTTAATCACTTGTCTCCCATTTTCAATTTTTGACATTTCTAAAATATCATTAACCATACTCAATAAATTCTCAGATGAACTTTTAACAATTTTAATATAATTTCTTGCTTCTTCATTATCAATATCAATACTTTCTAATAATTCAACAGATGCAATAATACCATTCATAGGTGTTCGTATTTCATGAGAAACTGTTGCTACAAAACGGCTTTTTATTCTATTTGATTCTTCCGCTAACTCTTTCGCTTCATTAACAATAGTAATATCTACAAATGATAAAAAATTAACTTCTTTTTTTTCATAAACAATTGTTGTAAGATTTGCAAAAACAGATTTTTCTTTTCCATTTTTTGTCTTAAATTTTACTATACCTTCATTCCCATCTTCATTATTAAGTTCTAAAAATTTATTTACTATTATATTAGACGTTTTTCCTTCTATAATTCCAAGTTCATTTTTAGCATAGTCATTTGATCTAACAACAATATTTGAATCATATAATACTATTCCAAAAGGAACATAATTAATAATTTTATTTATACTCCTTTCAGATTCATTTAAATTGGCAGCAATTTTCTTCTCATTATCAATTAATATTGTAAAATAAAAAATTATTAATATCATCATAATAATAAATACAAATATTAATGAAGATACTTTTATAGTGATTTCTTTAATCAAAGAAATATAATAAACCGAAACTCCAATACCATATTTATATTCGTGAAAAAAAACAGGATAATATGATGTAGACACACTATTATAATTATCATACATTATTTCATTTTTAAGAAATCCTTTATATCCATCTTGAATTTCCTTTTTAATAAAATCAAGTTTTGACATGGTAAATCTATCATTTATATTATTTGTTTCTGAATATTCTATTGGTATTAGCTCACTTTTATCATTAATATACCAGGTCCAATATTCACCATTTATATAAAACTCTTTCATAAAATCTCTAATTATCCATTCAATATCTAATTCGATTTTATAATTTCTTATTAAAACACCATTTGCATCACTAAATGGAACAATAATATATTTCAATCCAGATTCCTCTATAATTTTAACTTCTCCAGTCATAATATAGTTATTATCTTTAAATTTTATATTAAAAAGATGATTGCTTTCATCAAAATTAAATTTTTCGGCTTTTTCTCTATCATAAATATAAATATTATTAACAATATGCTTATATTTTAAAAGAAATCTTTTTATGCTTAGATCACTTTTTTCATTCCCATGAAACATTCCAGACAAAACATCAAATATTATTTCATCTTCAATACTACTAATTCTATTTTCTATTTCAAATCCAACACTTGAAACTTGTTTATTCATTGAATCGTAAGTCATTTCAGTGAAATATGACTGAATATTCATAATAAAAAATGTTATAATTAAAACAAAAAATACTACTAAAGGTAAAAAGGAATAAGTTAATCGTATTTTTAAATGTTTTGATAATTTATCAATAATATTAATCACTCCTTTAATCTACTAATATGAGTTCCACCAAATAACTATCAATAACATCTATCTTTTCAACAACTATAATATACTTATTATCAATTTCATAT
>JAYEHA010000189.1:0-3176 GCA_034659335.1 Bacillota bacterium | reverse complement strand
TATCATAATAAACACATAAAAAACCTTATCAATCGACATTATCTCACCTTATTTTTTTACTACAAAAGGAAAAGCAACACTTATGTACACTTCTCCTTTTAATTTAACCTAAAGCTTTTTTTACTGCTTCAATAATTCTATCCGCCTGAAATGGTTTTACAATAAAATCTTTTGCTCCAGCTTGAATCGCTTCAATAACCATTGCTTGTTGTCCCATAGCAGAACACATTATTACATTTGCATTTCCATCAATTTCTTTTATTTTCTTCACAGCTTCGATACCATTAACTTCAGGCATTGTAATATCCATAATTACCAATTCAGGGTCTAACTCTTGAAACTTTTCAATACCTTTTTTACCATTTTCAGCTTCTCCAACAACATTATAATTGTTTTTACTAAGTACATCTTTTATCATCATTCTCATAAAAGCTGCATCATCAACTATTAATATACCTTCGCCCATGTAATCCTCCTTAGATCCTTTCAATAATTTTTTCAGGTTTAATAATATCAGTGATTCTAACACCATAGTTTTCATCAACTACAACTACTTCACCCTTTGCAATTACTTTACCATTTGCCAATATATTCAACGCATCTCCTACCACACTGTTTAATTCAATAACAGTTCCTTCACCAACTTCTAATATTTCACTAATTTTTTTATTAGTTCTCCCTAACTCGACAGTTATTTCTAAAGGAACCTCTTTAATTAATTCTATATCATTATTATAATACTTTGACTCTTGATTGTCACTAAAATTATTTAACTCTAAAGGCTGAGCATTAATTTTTTTTCTATCCTGAGGAATTTCTTTTCTCACAGGTTCCCTATCTACAACACTTACTACTTCATTTTCATTTTCATTTTCATTTTTTTCTTGCTCTATCGGTTCATCAATTTCTTCAATAACTTCTTTTTCTTCTTCTCTATTAATTAAATTTTTTACCAATTGTTTACTTACGTTAATCGGCATGATTTGCATTATTTCACTATCAATCAAATCTCCAATCTTCATATCAAAAGAAGTTACAACTACAGCTTCATCACTTTCTAATCCTATTTCTTCATAATTCACTTCTTCATTGCTATCTTTTATTGCTTCTGGTGGAGAAATATCAATTTTATCTCCTAGCATTTCAGATAACGAAGTTGATGACGATCCAATCATTTGATTCATCGCCTCGCTTATTGCGCTCAAATGCAAATCCGTTAATTCATCAGAAATATTTGTACCATCTCCACCCATCATTAAATCAGTAATTATTTTAACATCTTCTTCTTTTAAAACCAATAAATTCATTCCTTCTATACCTGAAGTATATTCAATTTTAATCAATATATGCGGAGCATTTAAATCTTCTCTGATTTTTTTTATAGTAGAAATTTCAACTCTTGGAGTTGTAATCGTCACTTTTTGACTAAGTAAAGTATATAAAGTAGTTGCTGATGTTCCCATACTAATATTTCCTATTTCACCCATAGCATCAATTTCTTCATCAGTTAACTCTTCTAAAACTACATCATCATTTAATAACGCATCAATTTCTTCTTGTGATAACATTCCATCAGCCACTATATTCATCCCCCTTCTTTAAAGATTTTTGTATTTTAACTGCAACTCTATTTTTATTTTTACCGGGAATTGCTTTAAATTTAAGTTGTTCATCAATAAAAATATCAATCGGTTCAGATATCTTTCTATTTAAAATTAGAACGTCACCTGGTCTAACGTTTAATAATTCTTTAACACTAATATCAGTCGCTCCAATAACCGCTTTAACATCTAAACTACTTTTAGATAATTGTTTTTTTAAAAACGACTTTTGATCTTCGGTGATAGGTTTTTTTGAAATATCAGAAAACCATAATTTTGAACTTAAATTTGGCAAGATCGGTTCAATCACCTTATGTGGAAGACATATATTCATCATTCCTTCCGAATTATTTATTTTAATATTAAGTGTAATTAAAGCTATAGACTCCGTTGGAGATGCTATTTGTGCAAATTGCGAATTTGTTTCAATATCAACAAGCTTTGGATTTAACTCAATAATATTTTCCCAAGAATCTTTCATTAATTTTAAAAATTTATTTAAAAAAGATTTTAACAAAGAAATCTCAATCTCAGTCAAAGTTCTAGAAACCGAATCCGAATTATCTTTTTCATTACCACCAAGCACTCTTTCAATCATGGTAAATACCACATCAGAAGATAACTCAATAATTATTTCACCTTCCAAAGGCTCTAATTTCACAATACCTAATATCGCTGGATTAGAAACCGAATTACTAAACTCATTAAATATCAAACTTTGTGTTGATAGCAGATCTACTTCAGTAAAAGTCCTAAGATAACCTGAAAGAAAGTTATTAAGCAATCTAGAATAATTATCATGTATATTTTCTAATGTCCTTAATTGTTCTTTTGCAAACTTATCAGGTCTCTTAAAATCATATTTTCTAACTTTCTTTTCGTTTTGCTCTTCTTCAATCTCCTTTACGTCAACTTCCCCAGTATTTAAGGCGGTTAACAGTTCATCAATTTCATTTTGAGACATTACTTCTGACACTTAACCACCCCCTTTATGAATAAACGAGATTATCCTTGAATAATAAAAACTTTAAAATAAACATTTGTAATTATATCTGTGTCACTCTCTAAAGTTTCAACAACCATCTGTTTAATTTTCTCTCTAAGTCGTTGCATCCCTGTAGCTTTTGAAATATCCTCATATTTTTCTCTTCTAAAAAGTTCATTTATATTATTAACCAACACTGTATTTTTACTGTTCAGTTGTTCTAAAATTGCCTCATCGGTATATTCAATAACAACTACAATCTTTGCAATTTTACCAGCATCCGCTATATTACAATAATCCTCGTCAAATTCATATTCAAAATAAACAACTTCTACTTCTTTAGGTTCTGATTTAAAAACAAGAAAATACGCCAAAATCCCACCAACAATCAAAACTACTGCAATTACTCCAATTATGATAATTTTTTTCATGAACTTAGCTCGTGGATACTCGCGACTTCAGTCGTGAGAGGAAACGTGTATATTATTGTTCTATATTATACGTTTCTCCACAAGCACACCTCCTCTTCTTTTTAATAATTTTAATTTCTTATAACTTATTGAGCCTTTATTTACTTTGTTTCCTTGTAA
>JAYEHA010000188.1:0-3187 GCA_034659335.1 Bacillota bacterium | reverse complement strand
TCATATTTAGTCATAATTTTCCTCCTTATATAGTTTATTTGATACGTTAATTGTAAAGTTAAATTTTATATTTGTCAAACAAAATAATAATTAAATAGGAAAGTAATAAAATTTGTTATATAATATAGAAATAATATAGAAATAAAATAGAATAAAAGCATTAGTGTTTAAAGGAGAGTTCATGAAAGCATTAAAATTAAAAGATGGAATTACGTGGATTGGTTCATTAGATCCCAATTTAAAAGTATTTGATATTATTATGGAAACTAAATATGGTTCATCATATAATTCATATATTGTTAAGGGTGAAGAAAAAATTGTTTTATTTGAAACTGTAAAATTAAAGTTTTATGATGAATATATAGAAAAAGTATCAGATATAGTAGATATGAAAAAAATTGATTATATTATTGTAGAACATACTGAACCTGATCATGTAGGTTCACTTGAAAAGATATTGGATTTAATTCCAAATATTACTATTGTAGGTACAAATGCTGCAATTAAATATTTAAAGAAAATTGTTAATAAAGATTTTAATTCGTTAGTTGTTAAAGATAAGGATACTATCGATTTAGGTGGAAAGACTTTAGAGTTTATTACTGCACCTTTTTTACATTGGCCAGATACAATGTATACTTATATTAAAGAGGATAAAACAATAATAACTTGTGATAGTTTTGGAGCTCATTATTGTTTTGATGAAATGCTTCTTAGTAAAGTAATTAATAAAGATGAATATATGGAATCTTTAGAGTTTTATTTTGATGTAATAATGGGGCCTTTTAAAAAGTTTGTTTTAAGTGCTATAAATAAAATAAAAGATTTAGAAATAGATATGATTTTACCAGGTCATGGTCCGGTTATAGATGAAAATCCATTAGAAATTGTAGATTTATATAAAAAGTGGGCTACTGAAGAAAATATCTTTGATAAAAAGACAATTATTATTTCTTATGTATCTGCTTATGGTTTTACTAAACTTATAGCTGAAGCATTAAAAAAAGGTATTGAGTTAGAAAAAGATGTAAATGTATTACTTTACGATATGGAAGTTGAAGATACTCAAGAAGTAATTAATAAATTGAAATATGCTGATGGCATGATGTTTGGTTCTCCAACTCTTAATTCGGATGCTTTAGAGCCTATATGGGATATTTTAATGAATATGTCACCATTAGTTCATGGTAGAAAGTTAGTTGCTGGATTTGGTAGTTATGGATGGAGTGGCGAAGCAGTTCCAAATATGGAAGCACGATTTAAAATGTTAAGGCTTAAACAATTTGAAGACGGTATAAAAATTAATTTTAAACCTTCTGATGATGAAATTATTAAAATAGTAGATTATGGTAAAAGATTTGCTCAAGCTGTTTTAGGTAAATAATATGCAAAATGAAGTAATTTTAAAAAATGTAAATAACTTTTCGATTTCTCAAATTGCTGAAAGTGGACAAACTTTTAGATGGGATAGAAATGATGATGGAAGTTATTTAATTATAGCTTTTAATAAAGTAATTGTTATTTCACAAAATGATAATGATTTTATTATTGAGGGAATAACAAGAGAAGAATATAATAAAATTTTTAAACATTATTTTGCATTAGATACTGACTATTTAGATGTAATAAATAAGTTAAAAGATAAAGATAAATTTCTTAATGAAGCTATAATATATGGAAGTGGTATTAGAATTCTTAATCAGGATATATGGGAAATGATTATTTCATTTATTATTTCTGGAAATAATAATATTCCACGTATTAAAAGTTCCATTAATAAAATTAGTGAGAAATATGGAAATTTAATTAAAGAGATTAATGGTAAAAAAATATATAGTTTTCCAACACCAAAGCAGTTATCTTTTGCTTCAATCGATGATTTAAGAGAGTGTGGTGTAGGTTATAGAGATAAATACATTTTTAAGACTACTCAAATGATAGTTAATAATGAAATTAATTTAGAAAGTATTAAAGATTTGAATATTGATGATTTAAGAAATGAATTAATGAAATTACTAGGTGTTGGTAATAAAGTAGCTGATTGTATTATGTTATTCTCTTGTAATAAGCTAAATGCTTTTCCTGTTGATACATGGGTTAAAAAGATTTTAAAAGAATATTATGAAATTGATTATAAGAGCAATAAAAAAATAAATGAATTTGCAAATAATTATTTTGGTGAATTTGCAGGTATTGCACAGCAGTATTTGTTTAACTATATGAGAAATAAAAAGTAGTATTTTGGAGGATGAGATATGGATATAGGAAAAAAATCTCCTGATTTTAATTTACCTTCTTCTACTGGAGAAAATATAAAGTTAAGTGATTATCTTGGTAAAAAAGTAATAGTTTATTTTTATCCTAAAGATAATACGCCAGGTTGAAAAATGGAAGCTGAAGGTTTTAATGATTTTTTAGAAGAATTTTCAGTGTTGAATACAGTTGTATTCGGAATAAGTAAAGACGGTATAAAATCACATATTAAGTTTTCAAATAAATTAAATTTAAATTTTAAACTTTTATCTGATGAAGAGAAAGAAGTTCACAAAGCATATGACGTTTGGAAATTAAAAAAAATGTATGGTAAAGAGTATTATGGGACTGTTAGATCAACGTTTATTGTCGATGAAGATGGTCTATTAATAAAAGAATATAGAAAAGTAAAAGTTAAAGGTCATGTTGAGGAAGTCTTAGATTATATAAAAGACTTAAATATATAAAAAACAAAAAGGAGAAAAAGAATGGCTAAAAAAATGGGTATTTATAAATGCGAACATTGTGGTAATATTGTAGAAGTTTTTGTTGAAGGTGGAGCTCCAATTATATGTTGTGGTGAAAAGATGGTTTATATGGAAGAAAAAACTGCTGATCATTCTGTTGAAAAGCATGTTCCTTTTGTAGAAAAAGTTGAAGGTGGATATCTTGTAAAAGTAGGCGAAAATACTCCTCATCCTATGGCAGATGCACATTATATAATGTGGATAGAATTAGTTATTGATGATTTAGTTTTAAGAAAGAATTTAAAGCCTGGAGATAAGCCAGAAGCAATGTTTTTAGCAAATGAAGGTAAAGAAGTTTATGCTAGAGAATATTGTAATCTTCATGGACATTGGAAAAGTTAATTAAAAGTTAAATAAAATTTAAAAAGAAAAAAGAAAAAAGAAAAAAATAAAAAAGAAAAAGAGGA
>JAYEHA010000187.1:0-3210 GCA_034659335.1 Bacillota bacterium | reverse complement strand
ATCTGTTAATAACTTTTCCGCGATTTTCCAGTTTTTTTATGATTTACAAGTATTTGATTAGTTATCCACAGAATTAACCCTATTTCTATTTAAAATTAATAGCCATTTCATTTTGGGGAAACTTAAAATTTCTTTATTTATAGGTCTTTCAACTTTTTTTATTTTCCCTAAACGGTGATTGACAATATATTTGTCGCATTAATTTTATAAAGTTTGAAAACGCACAAATTATTTAGCCGATCCCCTTCACCAACATATGTTCTTTCTTACTAGGAGACTGCTCGTAAAGCACCTGTATTTAGGTTTTAACTTCCTGATTTTTAACTACTCAAAGCCCTATTTTTATAATTTATTTATCAAAAATGAGACTTTTTTCTATTTATTTCTAATCGTTTGCTTATGACTTCTGCTATTTTCTTTACAACTGTTACAGTTTTTATTCCAAAAACCTTTAATATTTCTTTCTATCTCGATGAAACTGCATGATCTAGTCTGTAAATACCGTCCAGCCTTTTTACCATCTCTATTTTTTCTAATTCTTTTAACGCTGCAGGTACAGTCATATAATTTGACTTTTTATCATCTTTTTGCATTTTATCTTTTAAACTTGTATAAATTTTATTCCTTACTATCGGTGATTGTCAATATATTTGTCGCATTAATTTTATAAAGTTTGAAAACACACAAATTATTTAGCCGATTCCTTTCGCCAACATATGTTCTTTCTTGTTGGTAGGATTCAATGCTACGGTTTCTTCTAATTCCCAATTTCTTGTTTTTCCTGCCCATCTATTTGGATTCTTTTTCTTTGCTTACTCATATACTTTTTTTCTATTTTCTAAAATTTCTTTATCATTCCATGTTGATAGGTAATCCTTTGAAGTTATCTCCAGATTTCCCCTCATAATGTAAAGCTTTACATTACGAGGGGAAAATAGAACGGGTGTTCAGGACTGTAAAAGATAACTATATAAACTGTACTGATTGGAGCATCTTTGAAAACCTTGAAGACTTAAATCAAAAATTTAATATTAATCTAAATGAAGAGTATCAAAATTCAATGCACTCAGGAATAAAAATGACACCAAGAGAAAGATATAAAACGGATATGAATTTAATAAAATATAAATCAACTGAAGAAATAGAGAAATCATTTCTTCACAGAATAACAAGAAAAGTTCGAAAAGATACAACAATAGTTATTCAAAAAATACTTTATGAGGTTCCGCAAAAATATATAAGCCAAAGTATAAAACTCAGGTATACCCCAGATGATAAATCAGAACTGCATATAATAGATCAAAATAAAAAATTACTGAAACAGTGTATAAATTAGATAAAATAGCTAATTCAAAGATAAAAAGAAAAGGAATAGATTATTCAAAAATTAAAAAAGGAGGAACTAAAAATGCATAAAACTTATTGGGAAATGGAATATAATCCCTTTCAAAAAAATAATGGAGAAAAATGAATAAAGACCTTTGAATCATCAGATTATATAAATGCAAAAGCAAGACTTGAACATTTAAATAAACTAGGTGGTATTGGATTACTAACAGGTCACTCTGGAACAAGCAAAACATATGCACTCAAAGAGTTTGCAGATTCACTTAATCCAAGTTTATATAAAGTTGTATATATCCCACTTTCAACAGTAA
The DNA here is from genome assembly GCA_034659335.1 of Bacillota bacterium. Classification (GTDB taxonomy): domain Bacteria; phylum Bacillota; class Clostridia; order Peptostreptococcales; family Acidaminobacteraceae; genus HSG29. The sequence goes on along the minus strand of JAYEHA010000187.1, from coordinate 1,552 downwards.
CAGTTTTAGAATTTTATAAAAGTTTAGCTTATGGACTTGATTTAGATCCGCCAAGTAGAAAAGTTGATATATTCAATGCGCTACAGGAAAGAATAGTAAATTTAGTTAAAGATCGAGGCCAAACATGCGTCATAATAATTGATGAAGCTCAGTATTTACAAACTGGAATTTTAAATGATCTAAAATTACTATTAAATTTTGAAATGGATAGTAAAGATTATGCAGTGTTTCTCCTTGCAGGACAACCACTACTAAATAACATCTTAACTAAAAAAGTTCATGAAGCATTAAAACAACGAGTGGTTATGAATTATAACTTCGGTGGGATAACAAAAGAAGAAGGAAAAAAATATATACTTGAAAAGTTAAAAGAATGTGGTGTTTATAATCAAATTATTACAGATGGTGCATTAGAAGCAATTGTATCAAGTGGAAATGGAGCAATAAGAAAAATAAACAGTATGATGGATAAATGTCTATTTGTTGAATCTTTAAGTAATGCAAAAATGATAGATACAGATATAGTTATGAATGCGCAAAATGAAATAGAACTTATATAGAAATTTTAAATAGTACTTTAAAAGTGCTATTTTTTTTAGAAAAACAAGAGTAAATAAATCGAAAAGAATGGTAAAATAAAGTGACAGTCGGATTAAATAATATGACAATTTATAAATTTGTTGGATAATTTAATTTGAGATTATTTGGTAATTTTAAATCGTAAATCTACACTAACATACCATGTGCTTTTAAATATTTTTTATTGTATATAATCTCATTAGTAATAGGATCTCTTTTCCCAATACATGTTCTTTGCGTATTAGGACGTTTAGTTCCTTTATTCCATGTTGAAACGTTTTGATAAACATAAATAACACCATTTTTATTTTTATAATTAACTAATGAAGACATTTCACCCTCCCACATATGTATAATTCCTACGCTTTAATTATACATATGTTGAAAAGTAATGTCAAACGATTTTGCACACGAACCCTTGTAAAAACGCGCATTTTATAGATGAAGGGTTATAAAACCTATGTATAAAAATGCGGGAGATTAGGTTCTAAAGTAAATTGTAATTACGAAACATCAACTATGCTACCAGGGTAGTCTTCATAAAATAAAGGTTCTCTATTATGCACATCATAAGCGATTGCATAATTTATCTGAGGCTTTACACTTCCATTTTTAGAATGACCAAACTCTGCTAGATAGGCATCTCCAGCTTGACAGCTTTTGTTTGTAGAATCATAAGAAATATATATTTTTTCTTCTAAATTTCTATTTTCATTCCACTTATTTAAGAACTCCACACTTTGATCTATTGTTATACTATTTATAAAATCAGAAACCTTAGAATCAGTAAAAATATGCATACCTTTCGTCATCAAAGGATGATTATATGCATAATCAGGATAATACCGGTAATTGTCAAGAAAGTTGTCGTTTTTTTATTATAAAATATTATTAACTTGCTTCTTGACTTTTATCCTCTTTTTTTCTAACTGGATTTAAATAAATCACATCTTCTAATTCACAACTTTGTATC
>JAYEHA010000186.1:0-3216 GCA_034659335.1 Bacillota bacterium | reverse complement strand
GAACCAAAATTTTAATTTTGTGGGAATCACTTAGTTTGTTTATCTAGCGAACCAAAATTTCAATTTTGTGTGAATCACTTAGTTTAAACATCTATATTTAGAGTTTGAATTTAATAAATACCATAAGCATATAAATATTCCAAAATAGCTCAGTTGGTATAAGTAGCGAACCAAAATTTCAATTTTGTGTGAATCACTTAGTTTAAACATCTATATTTAGAGTTTGAATTTAATAAATACCATAAGTATATAAATATTCCAAAATAGCTCAGTTGGTAGAGCAATCGGCTGTTAACCGATAGGTCGCGGGTTCGAGTCCCACTTTTGGAGCCAAAATGCCGGGGTGGCGAAATAGGCAGACGCACAGGACTTAAAATCCTGCGGTAGTTAAATACCGTATCGGTTCGATTCCGATCCCCGGCACCATTAACATATATGGCGACGTGGCTCAGCTGGCTAGAGCATTCGGTTCATACCCGAAGGGTCACTGGTTCGAATCCAGTCGTCGCTACCAGATTAAAATGGGAGTATAGCTCAGTTGGGAGAGCGCCTGCCTTACAAGCAGGATGTCATAGGTTCAAGTCCTATTACTCCCACCATAAAATGCGGTTCGGTAGTTCAGCTGGTTAGAACGCCGGCCTGTCACGCCGGAGGTCGTGGGTTCGAATCCCATCCGAATCGCCATTAAAATTTAATAACCTTAAAATATGGGCCTTTAGCTCAGTTGGTTAGAGCGCCCGGCTCATAACCGGTAGGTCTGGGGTTCGAGTCCCTGAAGGCCCACCATATTTTTCGGGATGTAGCGCAGTTTGGTAGCGCATCTGGTTTGGGACCAGAGGGCCGCAGGTTCAAATCCTGCCATCCCGACCAAAATGTAAAAGACATATAGATTATAATCTATATGTCTTTTTATTATGATTTAATTTTTTTAATAATGTCTTTAATAACATTAATAAGTTTGGAGTATTGAATTTCGTTGTTAATGGCTATTATTAAATAATTTTTTTTATCATTTGTTAAATCATTTAAATTTGAATTATAAATGATGTTTGAGTTAACAAGGTGATAATTATTATATTCAATTAAAAAATTACTTAAAGTGATTTTTAGTGTAATATTATTGTCTTTAGATGTTGCTGAAAGATATTCGTCAAAATAATTTATAGGTATGTATTTTTTAGAATATAAAGTTACTATTAAATAATTCCTATTGATTTTTGATGTTTCAAGGTGAATATTATTTGTAATTTTTTTTGGAAAAAATTCAATGAATTGATTATAAGTAAAATAATTTAATATCTTTAAGAGTTTTAATAAATATAAAATATCTTCTTGATTATGAAGAAGTATTTTATTTAATAATTCAGTATTTTTTGTTCTTAAATATTCATAATAAAGTCTTATACTATCTTTTCCAGAAATTGTATCTAAACGATTAATATTTAAAAATTTTTCGATTGATTTTAAATTGTATTTTTCAAGATTAAGTAATTTTTTATTTGCTCGAATCATTCTATAAATATCAAAATTTTTAATATTATTAATTTGATAGTTAATATGATATTTATTAAATTTATTATTAATAAAAGGAATATCAAAGCTATGGCCATTATAAGTTATTAAAAAGAATTTATCTAAAGACAATAGGGTATTTTGTAAATGAGTAAGTAGTTTTTTTTCTTCAGATAATGATTCGCAAAAAATCTGTTGTGAAATTATATTGTTATTTGTTTTTATAATAATCCCAATTAGAATGATCGAACAATTTTCTCTACTAAAACCAGTAGTTTCAATATCTAGAACTACAAAATCTTGATTGAATTCATTTTGAAATTCTACAGGAATATATTTTTTATAATCTGATTCTATTATATTTTTTTTAATTAGCATTTTATTAACTCCTTTAATTTGATATAATCATTATATTCGAAAAGAGAAAAGAATTAAAGGAGAAAAAATGGAAATATACTTGGATAATTCAGCAACTACAAAAGTTTCTCAATTAGTAAAAGAAGAAGTTAATAATGTTTTAAATAATGCTTATGGGAATCCTTCTTCATTACATGATATTGGAACTAAATCTAAAAAAAAGATTATTCAATCAAGAAAAATAATTTCAAATTATTTAGGTTGTAAAAAAGAAGAACTTATATTTACATCAGGAGGAACGGAGTCTAACAATCTTGCCATAATAGGATATGCAATGAGAAATAAAAGAAAAGGTAAGCATATTATTACGACAAAGATTGAACATAAGTCGGTATTAAATTCGTTTAAGTATTTAGAAAAAAATGGATTTATTGTTACATATCTTGATGTTGATAGAGATGGGCTTATTGATTTGCAAAAATTAAAAAGAGAAATTACTGATAATACTATTTTAGTAAGTATTATGCATATTAATAATGAAATTGGGATTATTAATCAAATAAATGATATTGCTGATTTAATAAAAAAAGAAAACAGTCAAGTTGTTTTTCATGTTGATGGAGTGCAATCATTTGGTAAGTATAAAATTAATTTAAAAAATATTGATATGTATTCTTTTAGTGGTCATAAAATTCATTGTGTAAAAGGAATAGGTGGACTATTTAAAAAAGAAAATATTATAATAGATAACTTATTAAAAGGTGGACAACAAGAAAATTCTATTAGGCCTGGAACAGAAAATTTAATAGGTATTTCTGCTTTAGGAGTGGCTACTGAGGATTCAGTAAATAATTTAGAAAAAAATTATGAAATTGTGTCTAAAATAAAAAATCGATTTTATAATTATATAAATGAAAAGATTGATGGCTGCATTATTAATGGACAAGAGAACAGTAAATTTTCACCATATATACTGAGTGTTTCTATTGAAAATATGTTAGCAGAGGTATTATTACATAGCTTAGAATCAAAGGAAATTTATATTTCAACAGGATCAGCTTGTAATTCTAAAAACAAGAAAAATTCTCATGTATTAACTTCAATTGGAATAGATAATAATTTAGTAGATGGGACAATTAGGATAAGTTTTAGTAGATATACAACTACTAAAGAAATTGATTACGCATGTTTATGTTTAAAAGAATCTATAGAGGATTTAAGAAAAGTTATAGCGAGGAGATGATAATGAAAACTTTAGTAGTAAAGTATGGTGAATTGGCATTAAAAAAGAGTAATAGAGGATATTTTGAAGGAATATTAATAAATAATCCTAGAGCAAATTTAACG
>JAYEHA010000185.1:0-3217 GCA_034659335.1 Bacillota bacterium | reverse complement strand
GAGTAGATGAACAAAGTCTTAAGTTAGAAGATGCAATGGTAAAATATGAAAACTTTTTAAATGATAATGAGAGTATTGAAACAATTGGAAATGAATTATCTATTTTATTAGAAAGTCAAAAGACATGTCAGGCTAAATTGGCAACTTTAGATATCAATTATAATACTAGCATAATGAATAATGATATTAACATTAAAACTACTCAAAACACATTGAGTGAAGTTACAAAAGTATTATCTACAGTTGATAAAAAATTAGTAGTTAATAAGACTATAGTTGATAATGATTTATTAAGAGAAGTAATAACTGAAAGTGGCTTAACATTAAAAGATTTAACTAATATTAATTTAGAAGAAGAAAGTTATAATGAAAACTATTTATCATTAATAAGCCGAAAAAACAATTTAATTATTAGTTTAAACGGATATATTAGTAATAAAGAAATAATTACTGAAAAATATAATAAAGAAAAAGAATTAACTTCAAATAAGATTGATGAAGTTAGTGAAAAACTCGAAAACTTACAAGTTGAATTTGCTGAAGTGGATCATCAAAATCAATTGATAACTAATGAAATGACTAATGCAAGAGCAACATATGAATTACTTATTAATAAGTATAATGAAATTAAAGTTACTGAGTCTGTCAAGGCAGGAGAAATGAATTTAGTTGTTAATTCAAAAGCATATGCTTCAGATAATCCGGTTAGTCCTAATAAAAAGCTTAATCTTGCTATAGGATTAGTATTGGGCTTAATGATAGGTGTATTTATAGTGTTTTTTATGAATATGTGGAAAAACGAAGAAAAATAATGAGTAGAAAAAATATATTGAAAATTAAAAGCAAAAAATATTTTGTTCTAATGATTTTATGGATAATATTAATTTATTATTTTTCAAGTCAAAATGCTACTAACTCAGCTAAGCAATCGCTAGGGATACTTAATATTATAGAAAATTTGCTTCATATTACTATTGACCATGGATTTTTAAGAGAATTTGCTCATTTTACTTTGTATTCCGTTTTAGGAATATTTGCATATAAGAGTTTAGAAGGAAAATTACTGTTCTTATTATTATTTGGTATTGCTATTTCTATATCAGACGAATTATTCCAGAGTTTGATTGATGGGCGTTCTTGTTCCCTTTTTGATGTTTTTATTGATTCTAGCGGATACGTGTTAATGATACTTGTTTCAAAAAAAACGAGTAGATTACACTATCTTTACAAACAGATTAATAATAAAAATATATAAAATTCAGACATTTTGTGATATGATATAAATGCAATTTATTAGCTGTGTTTGAAAGAAGGACGATTATGCAAAGAAAAATAAGAACAATATTTTTAGTTTTACTAGATGTAATAATAATAAATTTAGATATTATAATTGCACTTTTTATGAGATTCGGTTTAGATTTTAGTTCAATTAATATTGAAAATATTATTAGTCAAGCACCACAAATTATAATAATTAAAATTGTTGTATTTGCATATTTTCGTTTATATAAGAGCTTGTGGCAGTATGCTAGTATTGATGAATTATTACAAGTTTTTAATGGCGTAGTAGTAGCAAATACTTTAACTGTAACTTATTTGTTTTTATTAAGAGTAGAAGGTTTTCCAAGAAGTATTATTCTTCTTATGGGGATGTTAGATTTATTATTTATTGGTGGATCTAGATTAAGTTATAGAGTTTTTAGACGAATGAAACAAAAATATTTGATTAGTGATAAAGATAAAAAAAAGATCTTAATTATTGGAGCTGGTGATGCAGGAGCAATGATTGCTAAAGAATTCAATAGACATATTGAATTAAATAGTAAACCAGTAGTTTTTTTAGATGATGATAAATTAAAACAAAATAAAATAATAAATGGTATTAAAGTAATTGGAAAAGTAGATGAAGTAGAATTAATTTCTAAAAAAGAAGAAATTGATGAAATTATTATTGCAGTTCCATCTACAAGTAATAAGAGAATAAAAGAAATAATTAATTTAACCAAAAATACGAAGTGCAAAGTTAAAATTGTACCTGCAATGAATGATATTTTGAGTGGAGAATTAAGTTTGCAAGATATTCGAGAAATAAATATTGAAGATTTATTAGGTAGAGATCAAGTAAAACTTAATATGGATAGTATGAAAAAATATATTGAAGAAAAAGTAATACTTATTACTGGTGGTGGCGGTTCAATTGGTTCTGAACTTTGTAGACAAGTCGCTAGATTTAAACCAAAAAAATTAATAATTTTTGATATCTATGAAAATAATGCTTATAGTATTCAAAATGAATTATTAAGAAAGTATGATGGTAAGATTAATCTTGATGTAGTTATTGGAACTGTTCGCGATAAAAATAGAATTGAAGAAATAATGAAAGATAATAAAATTGATATAATATTTCATGCAGCAGCACATAAACATGTCCCTTTGATGGAAAGAAGCCCAAAAGAAGCAATAAAAAATAATATATTTGGGACTAAAAATGTGGCAGAATATGCAATAAAATTTAAAGTGCCAAAGTTTGTTATGATTTCTACAGATAAAGCAGTAAATCCTACAAATATAATGGGAGCAACTAAAAGAGTATGTGAGATGATTATTCAATCCTTGAATGATAACGATGTAACCGATTTTGTTGCAGTAAGGTTTGGAAATGTACTTGGAAGTAATGGAAGTGTTATACCGCTTTTTAAAGAACAAATTAAAGAAGGTGGACCGGTTACTGTAACGCATGAAGAAGTAACAAGATATTTTATGACTATACCTGAAGCTTCAAAATTAGTTATTCAAGCTGGTGCAATGGCTAAAGGAGGAGAAATATTTATTTTAGATATGGGAGAACCAGTAAAAATTATTGATTTAGCGAAAGATTTGATTAAATTATCTGGATTACAACCATATGAGGACATTGATATTGAAGTGGTAGGGTTAAGACCAGGTGAAAAATTGTATGAAGAACTTCTTCTAAATGAAAAAGAAAATATAAAAACTTCAAATAGAAAGATTTTTGTTGAAAAATCAACACATTATGATAAAGAAGAATTAAAGAATAAATTGAGTAAATTAAATAGAGTTGAAAAAAAACAAATCAGTAAAAATAATATTTGTGCTTTATTAGATGATATTATAGGTACTTTTGAATACGATGGTAAATATAGTAATATAACAAAAATAAAATAGCAAAATTAATAGTACTTTAATTAGTGCTATT
>JAYEHA010000184.1:0-3221 GCA_034659335.1 Bacillota bacterium | reverse complement strand
ACTATTAAAGAAAATAAAAGTGATATTGATTTATTTATTAAAAATTACCATAAGAGAATTATTAAATATAGTATATATAAGTTAATAGTAAAATATAAAGTTCCAAATGGAGAATGGGGGATATTAACTGGTATGAGGCCGGTTAAAGTAGTACATAAATATATAGATGAATTATATACTAAAGATCAAATTTATAATATTCTTAAAAAAGATTATTTGATGAGTGAAAATAAAATAAATTTAATATTAAATATTGCTTATAGAGAAAGAGAATTTATTTATCCTATTGATAACAAGAAAATTTCAATATATATAAGTATTCCATTTTGTATAACGAGATGCACATATTGTTCTTTCCCTTCTAATATTTATAGTAAGAAAAAACATATTATGGGTGATTATTTAGAAAGTTTAAAATATGAACTTGAAACTATATTGTTAAAAGTGAAAGAGAAAAAATTAGTGATAGATAGTATTTATATTGGTGGTGGTACACCTTCAACTTTAACGGTTATAGAGATGGAAGAATTGTTTTTATTTTTAAAAGAACATATTGATATGTCAAATGTATTAGAATATACATTTGAAGCAGGTAGACCTGATACTATTACAGAAGAGAAATTACAATTAATGAAAAAATTTGATATTACTAGAGTTTGTTTAAATCCACAAACTCTTAATAATGAAATTTTAAAAAAAATTAATAGAAATCATACAAAAGAGGATATTTTAGAAAAATTTGAGTTAATGAAATCATTAAATTTTAATAGTATAAATATGGATTTGATTTTAGGTTTACCAAATCAAAATATGGATATTTATAAAAACACATTAGAAATTATTAAATTGTTAAAACCTGACAACATTACAATTCATTCGTTAGCTATAAAGAAAGGTTCTAATCTTAAGAATAAAGGGTATGAATTTGAAAACATTTTAGAAACTGAGCGCTTAATGGATTATTCGAAAAAATATTTAAGTGATATTTATAATCCTTATTATTTATATAGACAAAAAAATATAGTAGGTAATTTAGAAAACATTGGTTTTTCATTAGATGGGAAAGAATCATTATATAACATTAAAATTATTGAAGAAAGACACACTATTTTAGCATTTGGTGCTGGAGCTGTTTCAAAATTGGCATATAAAGATTCAGATCGTTTTGATAGAGTGCCAAATTTAAAAGGTGTTGAAGAGTATATTTCGAGAATTGATGAAATGATTGAAAGAAAACTTAATGGGATTGATATGATAGAGGCGTAGATATATATATTTTTTTTAAAAACGATTATTCTGAAGGTACACATGTGAATATTTTAAATTCATTAAGTGAAAGCAATTGGATTCAAGAAGATGGTTATGGAGAAGATGATTATTCGTTAAAAGCTAAAGGTGAAATTAAAGCTATTATTAAAAATGATAATGCTGATATCCATTTTATTTCAGGTGGTACGCAAGCAAATTTAACTGTTATTTCATCAATTTTAAAACCATATGAATCTGTAATTGCTGCTGAAACTGGTCATATTTGTGTTCATGAAACAGGTGCTATTGAAGCTACTGGACATAAGATTAATACAATTAAGACTTTAGATGGCAATTGTCCCTGAAGTGATAAAAAACGTTCTAGAGGCGCATATTGATGAGCATATGGTTAAACTAAAGTTTGTTTTTATATCTAATTCTACAGAAATTGGTACTGTTTATACAAAAAAAGAATTAGAGGATATAAGTATATTTTCTGAAACTCCTACCACTGAAGTAGTGGGCTTTTCACTTATTTTTGTAAAAATAATGACTTATATTTATATTTGATGGTGCACGATTAGGATCTGCTTTAAAAAATGATTTTAGATTTCCTTTAAAACAAAAGGGTGCATTGTTAGCTAAAGGTAGATTAATAGGAATTTAATTTCTTGAATTGTTTAACAACAATCTTTTTTTGAACTTGCTAAACATGCTAATTTAATGGCAAAAAAAATATCTTTAATAATTGAAGAATTAGGCTTTGAGTTTTTAACTAATTCAAAGTCGAATCAAATTTTTCCGATTCTTCCAAATTCTATTATTCGAAAATTACAAGAAAATTATGCGTTTTATATATGGTCTGTAATAGATGAAGAAAGATCAAGTGTAAGATTGGTAACATCTTGGGCAACTAAAGAAGAAGATGTTGAGAAATTCATCAATGATATTAAAAAATACGCAAATAATTCATCAAAATAATTCATCAAAATAATTCATTGAATGTTTCTGTTTTTAAATCTTTTAATAATATAAATTTAAAACTGATATGCAAAAAAATGTATATCAGTTTTTTTTACTTGAAAAAGTTGAAATGGCATGTTTTTTAGTTGCAAATAGATGATATAGGTTTTAATATAAGACAACTATATCAACACAAAGGTTAGCTAAAGGATGTTAAATGACGTTTTTAACATATGATTATTTTAAAAGTATAAAAAAAGTTGTACTATTATAAATGAAATGATAAAATTGACGCAGATAAACGTTGTAAATAATTAGATTTTAGTTATTAAATCTAACGGTTAAAAAAAGAGTTATCAAAAATTATGTTAGTTATCTAGATAGACATTTTGATTTTTAAAATAATAAAGTGGATATTATGAGTATTAATAGAAATTTATACTTATGTATTAAAGAAAGCAATTTAAGAAACAGACACTTTTTTAGATACTTTGTAATATTAAGCATAGATAGATGGTATTCCCACAATGCAGTAATCATGCAAATATGGAAGTGTTCCCGAAAGTTTAAAGTAAAAAGTTCGGGAATATATTAGTTATATAACACATCAAGAATGAGGGTGTATATGGATAAGAAAAATAAGCTCAACTATAGTATAGAATTTATTAGATTTATGATGTGTCTGATTATGTTTATAAATTTTTATAATGCAAGTTCTTTTTTTGGATTAATGGTAAAGTATTGTTCTGGAATTGGAATGTTTTTTGGAGTTATAGGATTTCTACAGAAATTCAAAAGGAAAAAACAATCTTAATTGTAGAGTTGTAATTTAATAACTCCTAATACATAAGATTAATTGCAGAATAAATAATACAGTTAAATAAAAAAAAGGATATATCAATACGAAAGTTAAACTTCGAGTTGATATATCCTTTTTATTATTATATTATTAATTAAAATATAAATTAATTTAATTTTAAAAAATAAAATAGAGAGCAACAACTCTCTAT
>JAYEHA010000183.1:0-3245 GCA_034659335.1 Bacillota bacterium | reverse complement strand
TGTAAAAAGAATAATTATTCAACATTTTCAATTGAAATTGGAATGGAATTTCTTCAAAAAAATAGGAATATTTCATTCAATAAAAAATTGAAATATCATGAAGTTTTTTGGATTAGAACAATTAAAGTACTTGAAGAAATAGTTAATTATGGTTACTTTTTAAAGTGTCATAGAAATTCGGCTAAAAAGGTAGTAAAAATTTACGAGGATTTGCTATTAGAATATTTAATTTATTGTAAATCTAGAAAATTATCTGAAAGAACAATTATTGGTAAAAAAATAGTAATAACTAGATTCTTAAATAGTATATACCAACAAAACATATTTAAAATAAGTGATCTAACAACTGAAAAAATTTATCATTATTTATTTGATTTAAGCGATTACTCTGATTCATCAAAAGCAAATATTCTATTTATACTAAGAGACTTTCTTAGGTTTATTCATGAAACTGAACGTACTAAAAAAGCTTTTAATGAATTATTTCCGATTATTAAATCTAATAAAAGAGAAAATAACATTTCTTATTATGAAATTAATGAAATTAAAAAAATAATCAAAATAATTGATACAAAAACAAAAATAGGAAAAAGGGATTATTTAATTATACTTTTAGCAACTCATTTAGGGATGAGAGCTGGAGATATTAGACTGTTAAAAATCGAGAATATTTTTTGGGATAAAAAGACAATTGAGTATGTTCAACAAAAAACTAAAATTCCAATACAACTACCATTACTAGAAAATATTAAATTTGCATTACTTGATTACTTAAAAAATAGTAGATCTAAAAATGATTCTACATTTATTTTCATCCGTTATAGAGCTCCATATATTCCATATACTGCTTTAAATACATTCAATTATATTATTAATAAATACATGAAATTAGCAGATATTGATACTACAAACCGCAAACATGGTCTTCACTCAATGCGCTTTAGTTTAGCAAGTAATTTATTAAAAAACAATGTGAAATTACCGGTTATAACTGGTGTATTAGGACATAAAAATTCAAATACAACAAAAAAGTATCTTTCAATTGATATTGATCAATTAAGATCTCTTGGATTGGAGGTCCCTTATGAAAAATAAAAAGCTAGTTTATAAATTTAGGGGTCCATTTAAAGAGCATTGTGAAAAGTATATTGAATACAAAAAAAGTTTAGGGTATAAATTTGGAAAATCTTCCTATTATAGCTTAAGATATATGGATGACTTTTTTATTAAATATAAAATTGCTAAATTAATTTTAACCAAAGAAATGGTCTATGATTATGTAGCTCATAGAGGTACTGAAGCAATTAAAACGCAACATATGAGAATGTCATTAATCCGTCAATTCGCTTTATTTATGAATACGCTTGGGTTTAGTTTTTTCGTTTATCCTAATGAACTGGTACGAGTAAAAAGTGATTTTGTCCCATATATATTTACTGAAAATGAAATAAATAAACTATATAAGATAGTAGACAATTTAAAATTTACTCCACGAAGTAAAAAATACCATCTAATTTATCCTATGTTATTTAGAGTCTTATATTCAACAGGACTCCGAATAACCGAAACACTAAAGTTAAAACGAGATGATATAGATTTAGATAAGGGCATAATCACTATAACTAACGCTAAAAACAATTCATCGAGATTTGTTCCAATGTCAGATTCATTAGTAATTTATGCTAAGGAATATGTTAAAAAAATAGGTTTTAAATCAAATTATAATAGTTACTTCTTCCCTTCAAGAGATGGTGGTAGATACAATAGACATCCTGTTTCTATGCAATTTAAAAAATTTATGAAAGAAGCGGGTATTTATTCTGAAGGAGAAGTTGCCCCAAGACTTCATGATATCAGGCACACCTTTTCGGTTCACGCTTTAGAAAAAATGATTTCAGAAAATAAAGATGTTTATACTACATTACCTATTTTAAGTGTTTATTTAGGACATAAAGATATTGAAAGTACAGAAAAATATTTAAGATTAACAAAAGAATCTTATCAATCAATAATAAATAAAATGGCACCATCTTACAATAAAATTTTTCCTGAAGGTGATCAAAATGACTAATTTTAAATTTGGAAATCTCTTATCAAATTATTTTTTAAAACATATACCTGAAAGAAAAAATTATAGTGAGAATACAATCAAATCATATAGAGATTCATTTATTTTGTTTTTTGAATTTTGTAAAAAAGAAACACAAATAAAAATTGAAAAATTAACTTTAGATAAAATTAATAACAAATTAATCGAAGCATTTCTTTATTGGCTTGAAAAAGATAAAAAATATTCCATTGCTAGTGTAAATCAAAGATTAGCGGCGATTAAAGCTTTTTATAGGTTTGTTGCATCAGAAAATCCTGAGCTATTGAAATATTGTAGTAGTATTTTAACAATAAAGTCTAAAAAAGTAGAAATTAAACCCATGAATTATTTATCTATTAACGCTATCGAAAAATTATTAAATGCTCCAGATATTAATTCTAAATATGGTATTAGGAATAAGGCTTTATTAACATTACTTTATGATTCAGGTGCTAGAGTTCAAGAAATTGCCGATTTAGAAATACATGATTTAAAATTAAATAATCATTCAACGGTAAAACTAAAAGGTAAAGGGAATAAAACACGAATTGTTCCTATAATGCCTCAATCAACATTAATTTTAACAAATTATTTAGAAAACGAAAATTGGTTTAATAAAGATAAAAATTCAGGATTATTATTTTTTAATAAAAGTAATAATAAACTAACAAGAGCTGGTATTTCATATATTCTTTCTAAATACGTTAAAATTTTAAAGAAAGAATACCCAGAAATATTTAGTATTAAAATTTCTCCTCATACTTTAAGGCACTCGAAAGCAATGCATTTATTAGAAGCGGGTGTAAATTTAATTTATATTAGAGATTTTTTAGGTCATGTTTCAGTTATTACTACTGAAATTTATGCAAAAGTTAATCCTGAAATTAAAAGAAAAGCAATTGAAAAAGCAGCCTATCAATTTTCAAGTGAAACTAAATACTCTAAAAAAGAAAAAAATGATTTGCTTGAGTGGCTTAAAGATATGATCTAGTAATAATATTATGTAAAGTTAAAAAACATCAACTGTTGATATTTCAACTTGATAGCCTTTAACTTTACATAATAATTAACTTTTCATAAGATGAATTAGGTTATATATCTTTTGATAAGGAAGGCAGTGAATTACTGTTTTCTTTCCTATCATTAAGAGCAGAAA
>JAYEHA010000182.1:0-3262 GCA_034659335.1 Bacillota bacterium | reverse complement strand
ATATTTTTAAGATTAGGTGCTGGGATACCAGGGATTGAAGGACAATTAGCTCAATACTTTTTAAAGTCAGGTGCAGCAATATTTGATAATATGGCACTTTTATTTGCTATAGGTATTGCATTTGGTTTAGCTAAAGATAATCATGGTGCAGCAGCATTAGCAGGCGCAGTTGGTTTCTTTGTAATGGAAAATGTATATTTAGTTGCTAATGCTGATATTAATACTGGAGTTTTTGGTGGTATTATAATGGGTATTATAGCAGGAAGTTTATATAATAAATATCACGATATTGAATTACCTGAATTTTTAGGATTTTTTGGTGGTAGAAGATTTGTACCTATCGTAACTGGTTTTGCTGCAGTTGCAGTAGGAATATTATTTGGATTTATTTGGCCTTCAGTACAAAATGGATTAGATGCATTTTCACATGGAGTTGTTGAAGCTGGAGCAATAGGAACATTTATATTTGGATTTGGTAATAGATTATTAATTCCAGTAGGATTACATCATGTATTAAATTCAGTATTTTGGTTTGGTCATGGAGCATTTACTAATGCCGCAGGAGAAGTTATTAATGGTGATTTATTGAGATTTTTAGCAGGTGACCCAACTGCGGGAGCATTCCAGGCAGGATTTTATCCGATTATGATGTTTGGTCTTCCAGCAGGAGCATTAGCTATGTATACTGCTGCTAGAGATGAGAATAAAAAAATGGTTGCTGGATTATTAACTTCAGTTGCATTTACGTCATTTTTAACAGGAATAACAGAGCCAATTGAGTTTATGTTTGTATTTGTTGCACCGGTTCTTTATTTTATACATGCTCTATTTACTGGAATTGCAATGGCAATTACTAGTTCTTTAGGGATATTACATGGATTTGGATTCTCCGCAGGAGCATTTGACTTCTTTATAAATATGAATTTGGCTACTAAAGGTTGGTTATTAGTACCGATTGGATTGGGATTTGGAGCTCTTTATTATTTTACATTCTTATTTGCAATCAAGAAGTTTGATTTGCAAACACCAGGGAGAGAAGAAGATGCTTCAGGTGGTACAGATGAGATGATTAAAAAAGAAGGTATTAGTGAATTGGCGAAAAATTATATAAATGCTTTAGGTGGTAAAGATAACTTGGTTGATATTGATGCTTGTATTACTAGATTGAGAATTGAAGTAAAAGATGCATCTATTATTAAAGATGAGGATTTAAAGGTTCTAGGGGCTACAGGTGTTATTAGACCGACTAAGAAAAATGTTCAAGTTGTTGTTGGAACAAAAGCTGAAATAATCGCAGGTTCTATGAAGAAAGAATTAAAATAATATAAAGAGAGGAATGAAAATGGCAATTAACAAATATGTAGATAATGTGATAGAATTAATTAGAGATATTGAAAAAACTCAAAAATGCAAATTAGAAAAAGCTGCTGAGTTATTTTTTGAAACTGTGAAGAAAAATCAAATTATACATGTATTTGGCACTGGACATTCACATATGATTGCTACTGAAATGTTTGTAAAAGCTGGGAGTCTTGCTAATATTAATGCTATGCTTGAGTCTACTATAATAACTAATTCTGGAGCAAGGAAAGTTAGTATGATTGAGAAACTTCAGGGATTAGCAGAAATTATATGGAATCAATATGAAATTGATAAAAATGATATTATGATAATTATATCAAATTCTGGAAGAAATAGTGTTCCCATTGAAATGGCTATCAAAGCTAAAGCAGAAGGTCTAAAACTTATAGTAATAACTTCATTAAACCATTCTCAAAATTGTGAATCTAGACATAAAAGTGGTAAAAAACTTTATGAATTTGGTGATATTGTTATTGATAATAGAGTTCCAGCAGGCGATTGTTTAATGGATTTTAATGGGATTAAATCGGGATCAGGTTCAACGATTGCTGGAAGTTTAATTGTCAATAGTATTTTAGTTGAAACACTTGAAAAATTGATTGAAGCCAATATGGAATTACCAATTTTTGGCAGTCAAAATGTTGATGGATTTAATAATGAAGATTTGTATAATAAATATCAAGATAGAATTAAGCATATGTGATTCTATTAATTCAGAGTTTTAGAAAGAAGGAAATGTGATGAGTAAAATTTTATTTAAGAATTGCAAAATTATAATTGAAAATGAAATTCTTGAAGGTCAAAGTTTAATAGTTGATAATGGTAAAATAAGCGAAATTCTAAATTGTGAAGCAGATCTTTCTTTTACTAAAATTATTGATTGTGAAAATAAATATTTATCACCCGGTTTTATAGATTTGCATAATCATGGAAATAGTGGCTTTGATGCAATGGATGGAACTAAGGAAGCTTTAGAAAAAATTGCAAAATTTCATATAACAAATGGAGTTACTAGTTATTTAGCTACTACGATGACTGCTTCATCAGAAAATACTGTTAATGCTATAAAAAATGTTGTTAGTTATTTGGAAAAAGATATAGATAGTGATGAAGCGGAATTGCTAGGTTTATATTTAGAAGGACCATATTTTGCAATGGAGAAGAAGGGTGCTCAACCTGGGCAATATATTAAAGAAGGTTCAATTGCTGAAGTTAAAGAATATATAAAAGCAGGGAATGGATTCATAAAAATTATTGCTTTAGCTCCTGAGATTGAAAATGCAAATGAAATAACGAGATATTTAGTAAATAATGGTATTACAGTTTCATGTGGACATACAAATGCAACTTATGATGAAGCAATGATTACAATTAATAATGGTGCTAGTGAAGCAACTCATATATTTAATGGTATGAGAGCATTTAGTCATAGAGAACCTGGTATTGTTGGAGCGTGTTTATTAGATCAAAGAGTTAGTTGTGAGATGATTTGCGATGGTATACATTTACATTCAGGTGCAATGGAAATAGTTTATCGTATGAAAGGTAAAGAAAATATAGTTTTAATATCTGATGCGATGAGAGCTACTGGATTGGAAGATGGAGAATATGATTTAGGTGGACAAACTGTATATGTTAATGGTTATGAAGCCAGATTAGGAGATGGTGTTTTAGCTGGATCTACTTTAACTTTAAATAGAGCAGTTAAAAATATGATTGAACTAGTAGATGTACCGTTACAGGAAGCTGTGTTAATGGCAACGTTAAATCCAGCAAAGAAAATTGGTGTTGAAAAAACTAAAGGGTCTATTGCAATAGGCAAAGATGCAGATTTAATAATTTTTGATGCTGATATTAATATTGAAAAAGCATTTCTTAAAGGGAAAGAATTTGTTATAGA
>JAYEHA010000181.1:0-3277 GCA_034659335.1 Bacillota bacterium | reverse complement strand
TTTCTAACAGTTATATCAACTATAAAACCAATTTCTATATTTTCATTATTAAAATAACATGTCATTAGTTTCATTTCTTTTGAAGGTATCATATCTAAAATACGATCTCCAACACTTAGAGTTTCTTTTATATTTATATTATTTCTAGATATAAGTTTTTTAAACATATCTATATTTGGTTTTCTATAATCTGCATCTTCAATAGTCACAATATCGTCAAAATATTTTTCTAAATTATAAAATTTTAAATATTCAAAAGTTGTTTTATCTCTATGAGTAACAATATAATTTTTGCCGCCATTTTTAATAATATACTTAAGAATATTTTCTACATTTTCAAATGGCTTACTTAAATTCTTATCAACTTTTTTTTCTTCATCTTTCCATATTTTTTTAAAAGATTTATCAAGCCCGAAATAATTAATTGCATATTCAGATGAAACTTTTAAAAGTTTATTAACCTCAGCTTCTTTAGCCATGATATTCCTTTTATTTAATGCAATACAAAATGCTTTAGACATTATTCCATATGTATCCACTAATGTTCCATCAAAATCCCATATAATATTTTTTATCATCTACTTCATCATTTCATAACTACTTGTTATAATTGGTAATTTTAAGGTATCTAATACTCTTTCAAGTAAAATACCCTCTCGTTTGGGATAATCAAAACCATAGCTAGCTTTAATACCATTAGTTATAAATTGAACTCCCCTTTCAAGTGAAATTGGTAAACTATCTCCTTGTAAAAGGCTTCCAATAATTACACTTGTAAAAGCATCACCCGTACCAGGATAATAAGCTGGAATATATGTACAACTTACCTTCCAAAACACATCATTTGCTCTATTATACGCTATTACACTTGTTTTTTTATTTTCAGATTTATCGGGCACACTAGTTAGTATTACAATTTCTGGTCCCATATCTGATAATTCTTTTATCCATAACTTTATTGTATCTTCCGTAATTTCAAGTGAATAAGGCTTATTTAATAAATAAGCCGCTTCAGTAAAATTTGGCGTAATAATATCAGCTTTTTTAATAAGTTTTCTCATAGAGATAACCATTTGATCATTCATCGTTTGATATAGAACTCCATCATCTCCCATTACAGGATCAATCACTACAAAATTATCCTCAGTTGAAAATAAATCTATCGTCTTAGATACAATATCAATTTGACGTACTGAAGCTAAAAAACCACTATAAATACAATCAAATGATAATCCTATTTTTGCCCAATGATCCACATATTGATCCATTGAATCCGTTAAATCAATTAATGTAAAATCTTCAAACCCTCCAGTATGCGTCGATAATACAGCAGTTGGAATTGGGCATACTTGCACTCTCATAGTGGATAAAACAGGAATTATAGCAGTTAGTGACGCTCTACCAAATCCTGACAAATCATGTATTGCAGCAACTTTTTTTACTGGATTTATTTTTCTCATAAATATCCTCCAAACTTTACATTATCTTATACTTATTTCAATAATTTTTACAATCACATCTACTACTTTTTTCATTGAATTTGTTGGAACAAATTCAAATTTACCATGAAAATTATGGCCACCAGCAAAAATATTAGGTGTAGGTAAACCCATAAATGATAATTTCGAACCATCTGTACCACCTCTAATAGGCACAATAATTGGATCAACTGAAACTTCTTCCATTGCTTGTTTTGCATTTTCTACAATATAATAAACTGGGCTAATTTTTTCTTTCATATTATAATATGAATCTTCTAATTTTACTTCGACAGTTCCTTTAGGGTATTTTTCGTTTAAATAATTAGCAGCTTTTTTTATCAATTCTTTTCTATCATTAAATTTATCCATAGAATGATCTCGAATAATATAATGCATTTTAATTTTTTCTACATCTCCATTTATACTTAATAAGTGAAAAAATCCTTCATACTCTTCTGTATATTCGGGTCTCTCAAATTCAGGCAATAAAGAATCTAATTCCATTGAAATTCTTATTGCATTTTTCATTTTATTTTTAGAACTTCCTGGATGAACATTAACACCATTAACAGTAATTAAAGCAGATGCTCCATTAAAATTTTCATACTCAAGTTCTCCTATTTCTCCACCATCAATTGTGTAAGCATAATCAGCATTAAACTTTTTAACATCAAATTTATCTGCTCCTCGTCCAATTTCTTCATCTGGTGTAAAAGCAATTTTTATAGTACCATGCTTCAAATTATTATCAATTATATACTTTATACTTTCAATTATTTCAGCAACACCTGCTTTATCATCCGCACCTAATAAAGTAGTACCATCAGTAGTAATAATTTCTTGTCCTATATAGTTAAGTAATTCAGGAAAATCATTCGTTTTTAAAACTATATTTTTTTCTTTATTTAAAACAATATCTTTACCATCATACTTTTCAATAATTTTCGGTTTTACATTTTTTCCACTAAAAGTTGGTGCAGTATCTATATGTGCAATAAAACCTATTGTTGGCACATCTTTTGAAATATTACTTTTTAAAGTAGCAAATAAATATCCATTTTCATCAAGACTTACTTCATCAAGTCCAATTTCTATCAATTCTTTTTCAAGCAATCTTAATAAATCAAATTGCTTTTTAGTACTTGGACATGTAACATTACTTTCATCTGACTTTGTATCAATTTTAACGTATCTTAAAAATCTTTCTTTTACCATAATTAAATCAACTCCATATTCTTTTGTTTAAACATATTAAATTTCTCCATTAAATCAACAATTATTAAATTAGTTGCTGTATCAAATTTTATATCTTCAATTTTGCTAATCGGTAAAATATCTATTGATGTACCAGTTAAAAAAGCACCATCAAATAATTTTAACTCTTCCTTATAAATGTCTCTCCGTACTACTTCAACTTTTTCTTGATTAATAACTTCTAAAACATTTAATAATGTAATACCTTCTAGTACACTACCTGATTTTGAAGTAATTATTTTATTATCTTTAATAAAAAATAAATTTGATCTACTACCTTCAAGAATTTTTCCGCTATCATCAATTAATATTGCTTCATATGCATTATTTTTAGCTAATTTATTTTTAACAAATAATTTAAATTCATCGTTTATAATCTTTATCTCAGGACTTTCTCTATTTTTATTAATAGTTATGACATCAATGCCTTCAGAATACATTTTTACTGTTGGATAACTACTTATAATCGGAAAAATTTTATAAGAAATACTTTGTTTTGTAAAATCACCAACTTCTATTCTAATATTCTGATTAACAATATT
>JAYEHA010000180.1:0-3313 GCA_034659335.1 Bacillota bacterium | reverse complement strand
TTCTCCATTATCTACTACAAAGGGTCCTCCTCCTGGTTCTCCTTGGTTTTTAACTACTCCACATACTCTAAGTGGTCTGTTTAAAAAGAATAGTGTCTTGTCTTTGGTTAATTCTTCTTTATACGATATATTTAGGTCTTTGCTTATAAAGTTTCTAATATCGTCCATTTTATAGTTATTTGATAGTATTGATTTAATGTATTTATCTATTTTTTCTTTATATTGGAATCCTATTGATCCTAGTAGTTTTTTTGAAATGAATATGTGATTTTAATATTTTTGTTCTTTTTTAATATTTTTTCTGTATATTTATTAAATAATTCTTCATGGAATTTAGATATTGTAAAATGAAAGTTTAAATTATTATTGTTTAAGTATTCTTGTCCTTCAAATAAATGCTCATCTATTGGTGTTGTTGAAAAGTCAATATAAGAGTTCATTTTAATTAATGCCTTTGGTAAACTACCGTATTTTAGTTTATCTTTTAGGATATAATTTATTATTTTAATTTTGCCGTCTGTTGTATTTTTATCGATGTTTTTATTTTCAATATATTCTTTAATATCTTCATAGAAAGCGAACTTTTCTAGTTCATTAAAAAACTTTTTAATATAATCTGTTTCTACTCCATTTTCTAGGTATTTATATAGGTCTTTAAACATTCTTGTTGCGGCTCCACTTGCTGGTATGAATTTAACGCATTTCATTTCCATGTAATCATCTGTAATATGATCACTGGTTGTTAGTTCTTTTGATGTTACTGATGATGCTATTTTTAGGTATTTTGTTCCTTTTTTAAATTTTTTTATACTTTCTTCCATTTTTTTATTCCTACCTTTCTTAATAAACAAAAACCTCAAAATTTAGGTTTTAATTTTGAGTTTTTATGATTAGTTATTTAGTTTTTGTTGTGTGAATTTTTTTAATGTTTTTGGTCTTCTATTTGTTATTTCATGAATATAATTTCTTGCACCTATACCATTAGGTGTATCATAATCATTTCCAAAGTCACTTAATTAATTTCTTTTAACAAAATTAATACCTAGTACCTTTTGTTCCTTAACTTAATACATTTTTTTGTTATCTAGAAGCTCATTCATTAAATTTCCAACTGTAGATCCAATATTATTTAATAACAGTTCAATATTTTGATTTTCAAATTTTTCAACATTATTTAACGCAGTACCAATCCCATCTTTAAAATCACTAAATCGCAACCTACTAGAATTATAACCTCCAAGAATTTTTCTTAATTCTTTTTTTAAGTCCAGATCTTTAATATCTTTTTTTGAAAAAACATCAATTATATCAAAGTGTAACAATAACCAGAACTCAAAATATGGATTGGTTAAACCCAAATATACACAATCATTATCTTCAGAAAAATCTATCAATGTTCTTATTTGATCAACTGTTGTATCTTTTTTATCTCTATCAAATATTATCCATATCCTATCAAAATCTTTCTCAAAAATACATTCACTTTTACCATTTATTATATCTTTAACTGGTTCAATATAGCTTATAGCATTACTATATCCAACTTTTGATTTTTTCCTATTAACAGGATGAATTTCTATCATAGGTGATAAAGTAACATCCTTTTTACTACTCTTTAATCCTTTAAAATATCGTTGTTCAGTTTTATAACCTTCTGTTATAATATAATATTTTCTTCTTGGTTCCATGCATTTAGCTTGATATTGGCGTTTTCCATATTCTTTTTTTATCCTAAACATTCTAAATCATCTTCCATGCATTTAAAATCAGTGAAAATCGGAACAGCACCATACCTTCCATCTAAATAACCTTTGTGAATATCTTTATCAAATCTTTCTTTAAACTCTTCTAGACAATAAATTTTCGAACTCATATCACTATTTCTATCAATAAACCAAATTTCATCCCTTCTTAATAACTCTTGATTTAGCAAACTTGATTCGTGAGTAGAAACAATTAATTGAGTATTCAATTGTTTCTTCAAAAAAGTTTCAATGAATTTGTATGTCAGCTTAGGATGAATACTTCTATCAATTTCATCAACCACAAATACTTTATCAGAATTATCACTATTTAATAAACCAATTAACTGTATCAATCGTTTTGTACCATCTGATTCATCACCTAGATGATACCAAATATTATTGACCCCATGACTAAATAATAATTCATGAACTACTAGGTTATCATCCTCTAAAGCAAACTTAAATAAATTACTTGGGCTTTTAAGATATACAGGATTATTATCAATAGAATCAATAATTTCATCAATCAGATCTCCTGGAATATATCCTTCTAGTCTTTCTCTAGGAATTTCTTTATATTTAAAATTTGTTATTCCAGTATCAAAATTTTTCAGCAATAAAATTAAATCTTCTTTAAAATTTGAATTGAACGATACTGATAATGGTATTTCATCATTTGGATCAATTATTTCCAACTTATGTTCAAACCAGAAAAATATTTTTTGTAAGAATAATAACTCTTCATTATCGTTCGTATATTTTCGTCTATTTAATTCTGTAATAAAAAGTGAATCTTCCATATTTAAAATATCCTCAAACAATATTTCAAGTCTTCTAATACTTTCAAAATCTTTGAAATTATGATTAATTTTTTTATTAATATGATCTATTTCATATATCATCTTTTCTTCTTTACCTATTCTATAGAGCCATTCTCCAACAATTTTCTTCGCTCCCATATTAATTAAAAATCCATAGGCATAAGAAACACCATTTAAAAAAATTTCATATTCAAAATGGGTAGGCTTATCTTTAAAATCTGAATTGTTTTTAAAATAATAATCATCATTTAAAATAGCTTTGACACCATTAGAAATAATATTTTTTGAAACTTTTATACTTTCAATAAAATTTGATTTACCTGCTGCATTTGCACCATAAAATACAGAAATAGGGATAATTTTTGCATCATTTGCCTCTAATAGACGTTCGTTTTTCTTTTGTTGTTTCCCTGCAAATAATTCAAAAGTTTGTTTTTCTTTAAATGATTTGTAATTACCAACTTCATATCGTAATAACATTTCTTTCCTCCTTATGTGATGATTTCACATTTAAATTTTATATGTTGATTATAACATACTATATCATCTAAAAGCAAATATACTTGTGATTGTTTCACATTTATAAATGTGCTATATAGAAAAAGTCCCACGCAAGGATAGCCATCAATTAAATCATATACTTTCTAAATTATTCTCTTTTCTCTTTAAAAACTTGTTTATGTTAATCTAAAAGTTCCAAAAAAATAAAATGGCTTACCCTGGTCCGCATTATGAAGAGGCGTGGTA
>JAYEHA010000179.1:0-3319 GCA_034659335.1 Bacillota bacterium | reverse complement strand
GAAATAGATTTTAATGAGATCATAGAAAGTGCGGTAAAAGAAAAGTTTATTGATGTTAATATTGAAGCGTTAAATTATGGAAAAAGTTTAATTTAAAGGAGGAATTTATGAAAAAAATTCTTGTAATTAATCCAGGATCAACATCTACAAAGATTGCTGTATTTGAAGATAAGAGTAAGTTATTAGAGAAATCAATTGAACATTCTAATGAGGTATTAGAGAAATATGATAATATTGCTGATCAATATGAAATGAGATTATCAACAATATTAGAGGAACTTAAGGGAATGGATTTTGATGTAAATAGTTTAGATTTAATAGTAGCACGAGGTGGATTATTACCACCAGTAAAATCAGGAGCATATTTAGTTAATAAAGATATGTTAGATAGATTAATAAATAATCCAGTAGTAGAACATGCTTCAAATTTGGGTGCAATTATTGCGAATGAAATTGCAAAAAAAGTTGGGATTTCAGCTTATATATATGATTCAGTATCAGTTGATGAGTTAGAAGATGTTGCAAGAATATCTGGAATTAAAGAGATTCCTAGAAAGAGTTTATCTCATGCATTAAATATGAGAGCTGTTGCTATAAATACTGCAAAAAAATATAAAAAAGAATATAGTAAGTTAAATATAATTGTTGCACATTTAGGTGGAGGTATAACGCATTCCGTTCATAAAAACGGAAAAATGATTGACATTATTTCTGATGATGAAGGTGCATTTTCGCCCGAGCGATCAGGGGGGTTACCATGTAGACCATTAATGAATTTATCTTATTTAAATGAAAAGAAATATGTTAAAAACCTTATTAAAGGAAAAGGTGGATTAGTATCATATTTAGGAACTAATAGTGCTTTAGAAGCTTTGAAAATGGCCGAAGATGGTGATAAAGATGCGAAATTAGTATTAGAAGCATTGTCGTATCAAGTTGCAAAAGGAATTGGGGAATTAGCTACAGTTGTAGAAGGAAAGGTAGATTATATTATTCTTACAGGTGGATTAGCTTATTCAGAATTTATTACTAATTATATTATAAAAAAAGTAGAATTTATTTCTAAAGTAGAGATAGTAGCTGGAGAAAATGAACTAGAAGCATTAGCTTTTGGTGGCTTAAGAGTATTAAATGATGAAGAGGAATATTTAATATATCAAGAAGATTAGAATATATATAGCTCTTATGATATAATTTGTGTAAATAATTATTATTGGAGGGTTATATGGGAATATATAATAGAGCAGATGGGAAATATATTAAAGATTTACCTAGTTATATAAAGTTTTTTCCATTTATTATGAAAAGAAGATTAGATTCATCAATATTTTTTAGTCAGAAAATTGATTTAACTAAAACGGTTGAATATTCCAAAAAAAATGATATTAAAATATTTCATATTTTTATTGCAGCTTTATTTAAATTAGGTCTTGAAAAACCGGCATTTAATAGATTTGTAGCAGGGAAAAGGGTATATCAGAGGAATGAATATGTATTTGGATTTATGGTAAAAAAGATTATTGATGAAAAATCGGAAGAGATTAGCGTTAAAGTATATTTAGATAAAAATGATAACATTTTTGATATAAAAGAAAAAGTGCAAGCGAAAGTGGATATTGTAAAAAATGGTGGTTCTTTTGAAGCTGATAATACTATTAATATTTTAACTAGTTTACCAAAATTTATAACGACTTTTATCTTTTTTATAGTTACTAAAATTAATAATTTTGGATTATTATCAAAAAAGTTTATTGATGATAATCCATTATTTGTTAGTACTTATGTTACAAATGTCGGAAGTATTGGAATTGATGCACCATTTCATCATATGTATGAATTTGGGACCGCTTCTCTTTTTGCGGCTTTAGGGAAAGTTAAAAAAGATTACATTATTGATGAAAATGAGAAAATAGTTATTACGGATGTTGTAAATGTGAATTTTACTATAGACGAACGAATAGTCGATGGAGTTTATATGGCAAAAGCGCTAGATAATTTTAAAAAATATATGGAAAATCCTGAGTTGTTGGAGTAATTATGAATATTGAAAAGACAATATACCAAGTGATTAAAGAAAATGCATTAAATAACAAACAAAATATTGCATATGATTTTTTAGATTATACGAAAACCTATATCGATTTTTTAGAAGATATTGATAAATGTGCAATATATTTAAAAGAAATTGGAATTAGTGAAAATGACATTGTTTCAATATTTTTACCTAATGTTCCAAGAGCATTAGTGCTTTATTATGCGTTAAATAAAATCGGTGCTATTTCTAATTTTATTCATCCAAATATTTCTATTAGTGATAATAAAGATATTGTCAATGAGATGAAACCAAAAGCAATATTTTTATTAGATAGTATGCATGATAAGATAAATGAATTTAGAAAAAATGGTATTAATTCAAAATGTATAATTGTATCTGTTAGTGAAAGTTTAACAAATAAACATAAGCTATTATATAAAATTAAAGAGAAATATTATAAAACGAGAATTGAGATTAGTGATTTAGTTTTTTATTATGATGATAAAAATATTAAGATGATAATTATTGATGAATTTAAAGATTATAATGCTACTGCAACAATTTTATTTACTGGTGGAACAACAGGTAAACCAAAAGGTATTTGTTTATCAAGTAAAAATATGAATGCATCAGCTTATCAAACGAGTTTTTATAGAATACATGATAATGAAATTGATAAGACGTTAGCAATATTACCAGTATTTCATGGTTATGGACTTGTTAATTGTATTCATACTACGTTAGTTGAAAATTTTACAATAATATTGTTGCCATACTATAAAGATAAACTCTTTATTAATACAATAGTAAAAAAGAAACCAAATTATATTTTCGGGATTCCGACTTTATATTCTAAAATGATTGATTTGTTAAAAAATATGGAAATCGATTTAAGTTTTATTAAAGGGTTATACTCAGGCGGATCCAAATTAAGCAATACAATTTTAAATCAAATAAATACTTTGCTTATTGAAAAAAACTCAAAGGCTGTGTTATTAGAGGGTTATGGTTTATCAGAATGTGTAGGAGCATGTGCATTAATGCCTAAAGATAGATTTAAAAAAGGTAGTGTTGGTGTGCCATATAAAGGAGTAAAAGTAAAAATTGTAGATAATAATACTCATGAAGAGTTAAAAAACAATTTAATTGGTGAAATATGTATACAATCTGATACGGTTATGGTTGGTTATTTTAATGAAAAAGATAATAATAATAATAAAATTCAATTAATTAATGATGAAAGGTGGCTTTTTACAGGAGATGTTGGATATATAGATAATGAGG
>JAYEHA010000178.1:0-3324 GCA_034659335.1 Bacillota bacterium | reverse complement strand
AGTAAAAGATTTTAGTTTTAATTTAAGTATATTTACAAGTTGTTTGCTAGATTTAAGTTTGAAAAGTTAATTGTTAGTAAGTAATGGTTTTAAGTAAAAAGGATGTTATCAACTTCACACTAAAAAGGCTTTTAAGATAAGCCTTTTTTTAATGCAATAAAAAGAGGCTATTAATTGTTAATTAATAGCCTATAGTAGTTATATTAGATTTTAAATTTTTCTAAATCATTATTTAATTGTTCAATTTTTTTCTCTAGACTATCAGCTAATGAAGAAATAAGTTTTACAGATACATTTTGAGTTTCCATAGAAGCACTAACTTCTTCAGAAGCAGCAGCAGTTTCTTCAGTTACAGATACTATATTTTCTATTTTACTTGATACAAGTCCTTTTTTATTATCAATGTCATTAATTTTATCTGAAGAATTATCAATCATTTTGACAATACTTTCTAAAGAGTTTCTAATATCATTGAATGATTCACTTACTTTTGTTGAAGCTTTCATTTGTTCATCATTAATTGTTTCAACGGATCCCATTGAGTCTACAAGATTTTTTGATGTTTGTTTGACAGTTGAAATCATATTAGTAATTTTATTAGTAGCGTTAGCAGTTTCTTCAGCTAATTTTCTTATTTCATCAGCTACAACAGAGAAACCTCTTCCAGCTTCACCAGCTCTAGCAGCTTCAATAGAAGCATTAAGTGCTAATAAATTAGTTTGTTCAGCAATACTAGAAATAGTATCAGTTATACTTGTTATCATTTCAACAACTTCCGACAATTCATGAGTTTTTTCAGAAGTTTTAGTTATTACATCAAGTGATTGATTTGCTTTAAAAGTTAAATTTTCTATTGCTTCAACGCCTTGTAGGGAGTGTTGATCTAGTTTATTAATTTCAGTTACTTGTTCTAGATTATAATCAGTCAATCTATTTATTTCACTAGATAATTCATGCATTAAAGTTGAACTTTCCTCAGCATCCATTGCTTGACTTGTAGCACCTTCAGCAATTTCACCAACGGCAGATGATACCGCATCAGATATTTCTTCTAAGTCTGCACCATTTGAAGACAGTTCAACAGAAGATTTACCTATTTCATTTGAAAGAATAAGTATATTTTTAATAATATTACTTAATTCTATCCTTAAGTGTTCAAGACCAGACACAGCATCTGAAATTTCATTTGTAAAAGCATTGAAATGGATTTTGTTAGTAAATTTTCCTGCTGCTAATTCTTTAATACTAAAAGTCATTAATTTTATTGGTTTAACTATCTTGTCAATTATAAATATTGTAATAAGTCCTAATACGATTAATAAAATTATTGCCATTATTAAAATGTTTTGAATTGTAGTTTTTTGGCTTTCATCTGATGTAGTAGCAACTTCATTTTCAAGAATTTTGAAGCTTTCTATTGTTTGATCAGATATTGCATAAAGTTCTCCCATTTTATATGAAGCAAATAATGAAAGGTTTAAATCTGGTACTTTGACAGCTATTGCAACTTTATTATCGCCTTTGTATTCGTATCTAAGTATTGTAGTTTTAGTATTATCACCCATAGCATATTCTTTAGCCAGTTGTGTTGTTACAGGTTTACCAATTTTTTCGAATGTTTCTGGATCTGTTTTGCCGTCATCAGTAGGATGATAAAAAATAAGACCATCTTTAGCTACTGCGTAAATATAACCATTTTCTCCAATTTTATATGCTTTTAATAAACTTTGAACTGAGCCTAATCCAATATCTGCTCCAACAACACCAATTGATTCTCCATTATTATTTTCTATTGTGATTGCTGATGAAATAATTAAGTCACCTGTTGCAAAATCAATATAAGGTGTAGTCCAAATTAATTTTCCAGGAGTTTTCATAGCATCTTTATACCATGGTCTAACTCGTGGATCATAGTCATCTGTTTCCCAGCCAGTTGCAGTATATATTCCGCCATCTTCATAGCCAGCATAAATAAACATAAGACTTCCCTTAGATTGTTCATATACATTGATTAAAGTTTCTTTTAACATTATTTCATAATCTGTTTTAGTGTTTATTTCAGCATTTTCGTCTATTGGTTCCATAATCATTTTGGCGTTATTATCACCAGAGATAACTCTAGTACCTAGTTCTGCATCTCTAAAATAATTTCTTACTGCATCTGAGACGCCATCCATTTGATCTTTAGTTCCTTCAAGAGCTACATCAATTAATGTGTTTTTAAATTCTTCAGAAGTTTTTGCTCCTTCAATAACAATTTTTTCCGTAATTTTAGTATTATTAGATTGGATACCATAAATAGATATGCCGGTTGTAATAATAATAGCTATAATTAAAAGAATAATTATAATAGAAATGTTTAAAAATTTTAAACTGATTTTTTTATTCTTCATATTGTCCCTCCATCTTCTATTTTCTTACATAATATATACCAAATATTGATTTAAATAATCATAAATTTTAACTAAATTTGTGATTATTTAAAATTTAATTAAAAAAAAAAAAATGTTACCAAAACCTAGCTCAATTGAACAAGGCGTATTCTTGGCAAAAGTAGCTGAGCAAGCTGAAAGATATGATGATATGATTAAATTTTTGGATCCAATCATTAAGAAACCAGAAGAGCTAACTGTTGAAGAAAGAAATTTACTTAGTGTGGCTTATAAGAACATTAGTGGCAATCACAGAACTGCTTGGCGACAGCTCACTGCAATTGAAGAAAATAAAAAATATCAAAAATATGCCGATAAAACAGGAGACTTTAAAACTAAGGTTGAAAAAGATCTGAAAGACATATGCAACCAGTTTATCAATACTATTGATGAGCATCTCTTAGGCAAAGCCTCAACTCCTGAATCAAAAGCTTATTATTTAAAGTTAAAAGGAGATTACGCTAGATATATGTCTGAAGCTCTTGCTGGGTCTGAGCTTGAAGATTCTTCTAAGAAGGCTACTGATGCTTATAAGGAGGCCTTGAAAGCAACTGAAGGATTAGGCGATACCAACCCAGTAAAACTTGGACTTGCTCTTAATCTCTCAGTGTTTTATTATGAAATAATGAAAAATCCTAAGGAAGCGTGTAACTAAGCAAAGAAAGCATATGACAATGCCATTGAGGGAATCCAAAATCTTGATGATGATCAGTATATATTTTTACCTCAATAATTATTAAATACTTGATAAATTAATATAAATAGGTATAAGGAGGCTGCTTCTATATTACAATTGTTGAAAGATAATCTTACCCTTTGGACAAGTGAAGAAGATGAAAATGATGAATGAGGTTGATTAATATTGAAATAATATCAGCTAATAAGCTGAAAA
>JAYEHA010000177.1:0-3333 GCA_034659335.1 Bacillota bacterium | reverse complement strand
AATGAACTATCAAGAAAGTCAAAGAAAGAAAAATTAAATAATAATGAATTAGAAGAGCAAGCAAAATTAAGAAAAGAGTATATTAAATCTTTTAGAAAATCTTTTAAAAGTAGACTCGATAATATCACAGTTGTTGATAATAAAGAAGAGTATGATCGTCTTATTAAAGAGCAAAATAAAAACAAAAAAAACTAGGAGGGGAAAATGGCTGTATCACAATATATTGTTATTGAATTAGGAGACCAAGAATTTGCACTAGAAATTTTAAATGTTGGTAGTATTAATGAATATCAAAAAATCACTTTGCTACCTAATGCTCCAAGTTATATTGAGGGTGTAATAGATCTGCGTGGGGATATTATTCCAATAATAAATCTTTCAGAAAGATTTAATATTGAAAGTAAAAAAATGCTTAAGGAAAAAAGAATTATTGTCATTGAGATCGAAGAAAAGTTAATTGGATTTTTGGTAGATGAAGCTTCTCAAGCAATAGCAGTTGATTCAGCCGATGTTAAACCAACTCCAGATATTATTAGAAATATTGATGGTGATTATATAAAAGGTGTTTGTAAATTATCAGATAAAATTTTACTATTAATTGATTTTGCTAAAATATTGGATCATAACCAAATTGAAGAAATTAAAAATATGGAACTAGGAGAGTAAATATGAGTGAAGAAAAAAGCGAATTTAAAGTTTTTGAAGAAAAAGTAAAGAAAGAATTTAAAAATGCATGGGAAAATATTGAGGATAGGAATATTGCTTTTTCATTTGCAGATGAGTATAAAACATTTTTAGATAATTCTAAAACTGAAAGATTGTGTGCAAATGAAATAATTAAATATGCTAAAGAAAATAATTATAGTAATTTAGAAGATATTATTAAAGATGGTAAATCATTACTTCCAGGGGCAAAGGTGTATGCGGAAAACAAAGGAAAATCCGTTATTATGGCTGTAATTGGAAAAAAAAATGTATCTAAGGGATTAAATATTGTAGGAAGTCATATTGATTCTCCTAGAATTGATTTAAAACCTAATCCATTATATGAAGATTCAAATTTAGCTTTAATGAAAACACATTATTATGGTGGAATTAGAAAATATCAATGGGCAACTATTCCATTATCTATGCACGGTGTGATAATAACAAAAGATAATAAAACTGTTAATGTTTCATTTGGTGAAGATGAAAGTGAGCCAGTATTTTATATTTCTGATTTATTACCTCATTTAGCTAAAGACCAAAATAAAAAAACTTTTGCTGAAGGGATAACTGGTGAAAACTTAAATCTTATTGTTGGAAGTATTCCTTATGGAGACAAAGACACTAAAGAAAAAATTAAACTTAATGTATTAAGAATATTTAATGAAAAATATGGTATTATTGAAGAAGATTTTTTATCAGCAGAAATTGAAATTGTACCAGCTGGTAAAGCGAGAGATGTTGGTTTTGATAAAGGACTAATTTTAGGATATGGACATGATGATAGAATTTGTACTTTTTCTGCACTTAAAGGATTATTAGAGATTGCTAATCCTGTAAAGACTGCTATGACGGTTTTTGTAGATAAAGAAGAAGTTGGTTCTCAAGGTAATACAGGAGCACAGTCAAAATTTGTTGAGAGTGTTATATCTGAACTTATTAATTTACAAGAAGACTTTAATCAATTGAAAGTTAGAAGAGCAATTGCTAATACTCAAGTATTGTCTGCTGATGTTGGTGCTGGACTTGATCCAACTTATCCAGAAGTATCAGAAAAAAGAAATTCAGCAATTATTGGTAACGGTGTTCAATTAGTTAAATATACTGGTTCTCGTGGTAAAGGTGGCTGTAATGATGCTAATGCGGAATTTGTTGGCGAAGTAAGAAAGATTTTTAATGATAATAATATCACTTGGCAGATAGGCGAACTTGGAAAAGTGGACCAAGGTGGTGGTGGAACTATAGCATATATCTTAGCAAATGATGGTGCTGAAGTAGTAGATTGTGGAACACCAGTATTAGGTATGCATTCACCATATGAATTGATTTCAAAAGCAGATTTATTTATGACATATAAAGCATATAAAGCATTTATGAATAGGTAAATTTATATATTCTATATTAAAAAATGACGTTTTACAAAACGTCATTTTTTAATATAAATTTTTTAAATTTTTCAGAAAGTGGAGACATTATTCTGTTTTTATTATATGCAAAATAGAATTGTCTATTGATTTTATATCCAAAATCAATAATTTTGAAGTCATTTTCATTACAATTTAATAAAACTTTTTTAGATAAAAAAGATAAATATTTATTTTTTGATAATATATCTAAAATACAGTCATTATCTTCTATTTCAAAGATAATATTTAATTTATTATAATTTAAGTTGTTACTTTTGAAAAAAAGTTCTGTTTCTTTTCTAGTACCTGAACCGGTTTCTCTAGAAACAAAATTATAATTAAATAGTTCATCAAGTTCTATTTTATCAATATCATTGAAATAGGTACTATTTCCAATTAATACGATTTCATCTTCAAATAATTGTTGATATTGTAAATTAGGATTTATTACTTTTGTTCCTATAATACCAAAATCTATTTTTGAATTTAATAGTAAATCAATTATTTTGCAACTGTCATATCGTTTTAATGAAAATATAACATTAAAATATTCTTTGTGAAATTCATTTATTTTATCTAATAGAAAATACCGTTCGGGTATAGTACTAGATGCTATTTCAAGATTTCCTGAAATAGTTTGGTTAAATTCATTTATCCTATTTTTAATATTATTTTCCATTTGAAGAGCATTAAGCGCATAGGTATAAATGATTTCTCCTTGTTTAGTGAGTTTTACCTCTTTTTTAGTTCTTATTAATAAGACTGTATTTAATTCATCTTCTAATTTTGATATATGGTTTGATATTGTTGGTTGAGTGATAAATAGTTTTCTTGCAGCATGTGAAAAACTTTTATATTCAACGATATTTATTAAACTGTTTAAGTAATCTAAGTTCATATTTTCTCCTTACTAATATTGTATAAGACTATATTATAGTATTATTCTTAAAGTGTCTAATATTATCTGATATAATAAATTTAGGAGGTGAAATATGAAAAATAAATTTTCTATTGGAGAGATGGCAACTTTACACGGTATAAATATTACTACTTTAAGATATTATCATAAAATCGGATTATTTAAACCAGCAGAAATTGAAGAAAATTCAAATTATAGATATTATACAATTGATCAATTTGAAAAACTTAATATGATAAATTATTTAAAGTATTTAGGAATAAGTTTACAAGAAATCAACTCAATTTTAGATAAAAGAAATAT
>JAYEHA010000176.1:0-3375 GCA_034659335.1 Bacillota bacterium | reverse complement strand
ATATTAGGAAGTATAGACTTAATAGAGGAGAATTATTATGCATGATGGATGTAATGGAATATTTGATAGTGGTAAAGAAGTAGTGGTTAAGGTTAGAAATATGGGGTTTGCTTTACAGTTTTTACCTATACCTTTGACATTAACATGTGTTGAATGCGGTGAAGAATTTGAAATGAATAAGTTTGAAGATAAATGTCCAAATTGTAATATGGTTTATGGAGTAGTGCCTTGTCATGCTTTTGATTCTGAAAATGTTAAAGCAGCGGGAATTGATTTTTAATAAGTTGTTAATTGATATATGGGTTAAGAAATACATGAAGTCAAAGGAGAACTCAAGGACCAAATTTAAAGATAGAGAAAAAATTTAGATTTAGCTGAATAAATATATTTGCAATCTAATATTCTAGGATTAGTATAAATATAATTAATAGGTATAATATACCTATTATTTTTTTGATTAGGAAGAAATAGAATTTATGTATATAATCAGAAAGTGGAATAAACAAAGGAGATGTTATGTTAGTTGATATACATATTCATGAATTAAATGGTTCATTAGACAGTCAATTAAATATTTTTAAAGCTATTGAAAAAGCAGAAAATAGAAATTTAGATGCTATTTGTATAACTGATCATGATAGTTTATATTTAAGAGATAAAATTATGAAAATCATATTAGATAAAATAACAAAAAAATATTCTGATAATATAGCTTTAAAGGACATTTCAATAGAAATATAAAGAAATAAGATTACAGCTATACTTGGACCATCTGGTTGTGGAAAAACTACATTATTAAGAATTATAGCCGGATTAATAAAACAAAATAAAGGAGATATTTATTTTAATGATAAAATAATAAATCATCTTCCAACACAAGAGAGAAATGCAGCTATGGTATTTCAAAATTATGCTTTATTTCTACATTTATCTGTTAAAGATAATATTGCTTATGGATTAAAAAATCAAACAAAAGAAAAAAATAATTGAAAGAGAAGTTAATAAAATTTTAGATATGGTACAACTAAATAACTTAGAAAATCGAAAAATTGATGAATTAAGTGGAGGGCAACAACAAAGAGTTGCTTTAGCTAGGGCGATTATTATAAATCCAGATGTTTTATTATTTGATGAACCTTTAAGTAACCTTGATGAAAAACTAAGAGAATCTATGCGCCATCAAATCAAAAAACTTCAAAATAAAACTCATATTACAACTATTTATGTAACTCACGATCAGCGAGAAGCATTAGCTATAGCAGATGAAATTATAGTAATGAATAAAGGAAAAATTGACCAAATTGATACGCCTGAAAGACTTTATAAATATCCCAAAAATGTTTTTGTAGCTGATTTTTTAGGTCAAAAAAACATTTTTCCTATTGATTTTTTAAAAAGGTTAGCACCTGATAAAAAGATTAATATTCCGGGAAATAAAAAAAATATAAATTTCTTATTCGATCAGAAGAAATAGTAGTTAGTGATAAAGGGGTTTTATGTGAAATAATAGACAAAGAAAATCTTGGTAATATTTATAGATATACTTTAAAATTGGATAATAAAACTTTAATCATGGATTTAATGAATAGATTAGATTCAAGGATATATAAACTTAATGATTTAGTAAATATCGATTTTTTTAAAGAAAGTATTCATTTTTTAAGGAAGTGAATACTTCCGCAGTTATATCTTTGATATTAATATGTGTTGAATGCGGTAAAGAATTTGAAATGAATAAGTTGTTAACTTAGTATCAATCGTTGATTCTTTTATAATATAGTATATTATATTAATGTACGTATATTGGAGGGGTTTATGATAAAAAGAAAAAATGTTCAACTGTCTTTAACAATATTTTTTTATTTAATTGCAAGTTATTTTCAAATACCATTAGGCTATATAATATTATTTGGTGGATTATTAGGAATTGTATTTGGGAAAGTATTTTGTCGATGGATGTGTCCTGTGGGCTATTTGATGGAATTATTTATGAAATTTAGTAAAAGTGATGAAAAATCAGCAATGTATCAATATCATAAATTAGGATGCCCAATTGCATGGATAAGTGGTTATTTAAATAAAATGAGTTTATTTAAAATTAAAATTGATCAAAATAAATGTATTAATTGCGGTAAATGTGATGATGTTTGTTATATTACTGCTATTGATAAAAATAGTAGTTTATTTAAAAAAGGAAAACTTGATCCAGCTTTAAATTATAAATGTTCAAGGTGTATGGATTGTATAACTGTTTGTCCAGTGGATGCATTGACATTTACAAAAGAAAAATAATAAAAATTAAAATAAAAATAAAAAGAAGTCAAATATTTGACTTCTTTTTATTTTGAAATTATATATCAGTTTGGGTTTGAACGTTACAATTTTTACAAATTCCTTTAATATAAGTGTGATATTCTGTAAAAGTGAATTCATATAAATCGCTAATCTTTATTTTTGATAAATCGTAATCAAAATCATAAACTTTACCGCATTTATTGCATTTAAAATGCCCATGAATTTTCATATCAGCATCATATCGAGTTTCATTTTCTTCAATTAAAATTTGATTAATAATATTATTCTTTAGAAATAAGTTTAGAGTATTATAAACAGTAGTCTTTGATAAAGTAACTAATTCATCAACTAAAGCAATATAAATTTCATCAACAGTTGGATGGGATTTATATTGAATTAAATATTCAAAAATTTTAACTCGTGGTAAAGATGGCTTTATGTTGTTGTCTGACAAATATTTTTTTATTTCATTACTTGACATGTTTTTCATAATAACCTCCGTTACAACAAGATGTAATTATCTCTAATTTGTAATGATTATAAATATATTATAATTCCTAAAGGATAATTTGTCAAATTTTATTAAGTTTTAAGAATAAATTGAGTATTGCATCCTTTACAAGTAATTTTTATTTTCCCCTTATTAATAGGAATTCTAATTTTTTTTGAACAATTTGGACAATTAACAATTTTATAATCTAGTGATTTTTCAATTTTTTCTTTATTAAATCCTACAATTACTTCGTTACCGATTTTAAATGTTGGAACTCCACGAGCTCCTAATTCAGCAAGTTCTTTCTGATAACTAAGATTATTTGAAACATCTTTTTCAATATATTTATAACCTTTGTTATTTAAAAAAAGTTTAGCTGTATGACAATGTGGTCAACTTTGACTTGTATAAACTATTATAGTGTTCATAAAACTTTGCTCCTTTCATTTCATAAATATTCTATTATTATATTTGAAAAAAATAATTATTGCAACTTATAGAGATGTTTAAATTATATATATACGGGTATAAAAATAAGAACTTAGTTGTAAGGTGGTGATTTATGAATAAAAATAGTATTGAGATAA
>JAYEHA010000175.1:0-15863 GCA_034659335.1 Bacillota bacterium | reverse complement strand
ATAATATACCTACTTTAATATTTTTTATTAAATTTTAAAAAAAGTTAAAATTTAATAAAAAAGTTAAAAGGAGCTAAAATTTTAGCTCCAAATAATTATACTAATTCTAATATACTCATTTCACTATTATCCCCACGACGAGGTTCTAATTTTAAAATGCGTGTATATCCACCATTTCTTTCAGAATAGTTTACTGCAATTTCAGTAAATAATTTATTTAATACTTCTTTATCACTAATATCTCTTGCAATTTTTCTTCTAGTATTAAAATTATCTTCTTTAGCAACGGTAATAAGTTTTTCAGCAAAACGTCTTGCTTCCTTTGCCTTAGCTTGTGTAGTTGTAATTCTACCATTTTTGAATAAAGCTATCGATAAATTTCTTAACGTAGCTTTTCTATGAGAAGAATCGCGACCAATTCTGCCATACTTAGCCATATATGTTCCTCCTTTGCTAATCTTGCTTAATTTTTAAGTTTAATCTAAATTCAATTAATTTTTGTTTGATTTCTTTAAGAGATTTTTTTCCAAGATTTCTGATATTCATTAATCCATCTTCTGATTTACTTAATAAATCACCAACAGTATTAACACCAGCTCTTTTCAAACAGTTGTATGAACGTACTGAAAAGTCAAGCTCTTCAATAGTCATATCGTAAACTTCATCTTCTTCTTCTTCAACTTCCTCTTCAATAATCTCAACATTACTAATTTCATCTGTTAAATTAATAAACAAATCTAAATGCCCAGACAATATTTCAGCAGCTAATGAAATAGTCTCTTCTGGAAGTAATGAACCATCTGTCCATACTTCTAAAACTAATTTATCATAATCTGCTCTTTGACCTACTCTAGCATTAGAGATAGTATAATTAACTTTATCAACTGGAGTAAATAAAGAATCCACAGGTATTACACCAATTGGTAATCCTGGCTCTTTATTATCTTCAGCAGAAATGTAACCTCTACCTCTAACTAGACCAATTTCCATATTGAAAGTTGAATTTTCTTCAAGAGTTGCAATATGCAAATCTGTATTTAAAATCTCAACATCAATATCTGAAATAATATCTCCAGCAGTAATTTCTCCCGCTTCAGACATTTCTATTCTCAATATTTTTTCTTCATCCGATGAATTTATTTTTGCTGATAAATTTTTTAAATTTAAAACAATATCAACAACATCTTCTTTTACACCAGAAACTGTTGAAAATTCATGAAGAACATTATCAATCTTAATCCATTTTACAGCAGTTCCGGGTAATGATGATAACATAAGTCTGCGTAAGCTATTACCTAAAGTAATACCATAACCTCTTTCAAGAGGTTCAACCACAAATTTACCATATCTACCTTCATCATCTTTCTCTAAACACTCAAATTTTGGTTTTTCAAATTCAATCACTATCAATAAACCTCCCTACAATATAACTGAGGAATAAACCCTTTTTCTACTTAGAATAAAGTTCAACAATTAAATGTTCTTCAATTGGTAAATCAAGATCTTCTTTTGTAGGTTCAGCAACTACTTCTCCTACAAATTTCTCTTTATCAGCCTTTACCCAACTAGGAGTGCTTACAGATGATTCCAAAATACTTTTTATCTTTTCAGATTTTCTACTTTTTTCTTTAATTGTAATTACATCTCCAACTTTTAAAGTCATTGAAGGAATTGTTGCTTTTCCATCATTTAATAAGAAATGTCCATGATTAACTAACTGTCTTGCTTCTTTTCTAGAACTAGCAAAGCCTAATCTAAAAACAACGTTATCTAATCTCAATTCTAATAAACGTAAAAAGTTATCACCTGTTACGCCCTTTACTCTTTCAGCCTCATCAAAAATTAATTTGAATTGTTTTTCTAATAACCCATAAAATCTTTTAACTTTTTGTTTTTCTCTTAATTGAACACCGTAGTTTGACAATTTAATTCTTCCTGTACCGTGCATACCTGGTACAGTAGCTTTTCTATTTAATGCACATTTATCACTATAACATCTTTCGCCTTTTAAAAATAATTTTTGTCCTTCTCTACGGCATAATCGACACGATGGTCCTGTATATCTCGCCATTAATTACACCTCCAATACTATTATGGTCTTCTTCTTTTAGGTGGTCTACACCCATTATGAGCGTGTGGAGTTACATCTTTAATTGATTTAACATCTAATCCAGCAGCTTTTAAAGATCTAAGTGCTGATTCTCTACCAGAACCAGGACCTTTTACAAATACATCCACAGTTTTTAACCCATGATATTTTGCTTTTTCAACAGCTTGTTCAGCAGCTAATTGAGCAGCAAATGCTGTTGATTTTCTTGAACCTTTGAAACCTGCTGTTCCAGAACTTGCCCAGGCGATAGTTGCGCCCTGCATATCAGTTAAAGTAACAATAGTATTATTAAAAGTTGCTTTAATATGAGCTTGCCCACGTTCAATATTCTTCTTAGCACGTTTTTTCTTACGTACTTTTCTTTTAGTTTTAGCCATGATCAAACCTCCTTACTTAACTAGTCCCTTATTAGGTCCTTTTCTTGTTCTTGCATTCGTTTTAGTTCTTT
Source organism: Bacillota bacterium (assembly GCA_034659335.1). Taxonomy (GTDB): domain Bacteria; phylum Bacillota; class Clostridia; order Peptostreptococcales; family Acidaminobacteraceae; genus HSG29. The sequence goes on along the minus strand of JAYEHA010000175.1, from coordinate 13,305 downwards.
GTCCTCTTAAAGGTAATCTACTTCTATGTCTAATACCTCTATAACAGTTAATATCTTTAAGTCTTTTAATATTTAAGCCAACTTCTCTTCTTAAATCCCCTTCAACTAAATAATCATTTTCAATAGCTTTTCTTAAATCACTAACTTCATTTTCAGTTAAGTCATTTACTCTAGTATCAGGGCTTATATTAACATTTTCTAAAATTTTATTTGCAGTCGATCTCCCAATCCCGAAGATATAAGTTAAACCGATTTCAACTCTTTTCTTACGGGGTAAATCAACACCTGCGATTCTTGCCATTTTGCACCTCCTACAGTTTAATTTTTATATTAAACAGCCGCGTTTATTAACCTTGTCTTTGCTTATGTTTAGGATTTTCACAAATTACCATTACTCTACCCTTACGTCTAATAACTTTACATTTATCACACATAGGCTTTACAGATGGTCTAACTTTCATCGTTATACCTCCTTATTTCTTTTTACCTCGCCAAATTATTCTGCCTTTATCTAAATCATAAGGTGATAACTCTACAGTTACTTGATCTCCTGGTAAAATCTTAATATAGTGCATTCTAAGTTTTCCAGAAATATGACCTAATACAATATGTCCATTCTCAAGTTCTACCTTAAATTTAGTGTTCGGTAACGCTTCAACAACCTTGCCAACAACTTCAATAGCTTCTTGTTTTGCCATTAAATTATTACCCCCTTATTTTGTATTACTTAATCCGAGTTTAATTACTTCCTGATTTATCATTAAATCATTCATTTTTTTATTGCTATTTAATATGTCACTAATAACTATACTAATCTTATCAATAATTTGTAAATGCTTAATATTTTTAAGCTTCGAATTGTTTACTTTTCTCAAATCACCATCAACTAATCTAACATGTTTTTCATCAACAATCTCGGAAATAATAAAAATATAATTTTTATCTCTTCCCTTAATAGATTTTACATATTGCCCCAGTTTTACTTCTGAAGTATCATTCATATTAACCTCCTTATAAAGTTGTTAATATCTCAGGCTCTCCATCAGTAATCACGATAGTGTTTTCATAATGAGCTGAGTAACTATTATCTACAGTTACAACAGTCCAATGATCATTTAAAGTTTTAACCTTAAAAGATCCCATATTAACCATTGGTTCAATAGCTAACACCATACCTTTTTGAAGCCTCGGACCACGTCCGGGTCTACCAAAATTTGGTATTTGAGGTGGTTCATGCAAATTTCTTCCAACTCCATGTCCAACATAATCTCTCACAATAGAAAAACCATTTTTTTCACAGTGTACTTGTATAGCATTTGAAATGTCAGATAATCTATACCCAACTTTTGCAAATTCTATACCTTTATAGAAACTTTCTCTTGTCACATCTATTAGTTTTTTCACGTCTTCAGTAACTTCTCCAATAGCGTGAGTACGAGCAGCATCACCATAAAACCCATCAATATAAGAACCAAGATCTACACTAACAATATCGCCACTTTTAACAATTTTGTTTTTTGAAGGGATTCCATGAACAACTTCTTCATTAACTGAAACACAGTTATTTCCTGGAAAACCTCCATAACCTTTAAAACCTAATTTAGCTCCATGTTTTAATATTTCTTTTACAGCAATTTGATCTATCTCATAAGTACTCATACCAGGTTTTATATTTTTCCTGATTTCTTCATGAGCATATGCAACAATTTTTCCAGCTTTTCTTAATTTCGCAATTTCAAGTTCAGATTTAATTATTATCATATTATTCTACCGCCTTAATAATTTCATCAAAAACATCATTTACACTCTGTTCTCCATTAATCACTTTAATAATATTTTGATTAGTATAATACTCAATAAGAGGTGCTGTTTGCTTTATATATACATTTATTCTATTCATTACAGTATCATCATTATCATCTGACCTTTGAAATAACTCACCGTTACACAAATCACAAATGCCTGATTTAGTAGGTGGATTAAGAGTTATATGAAACGTAGCTCCACACTCTTTACAAACCCTTCTACCTGTAACTCTATTAACTAATATATCTAAATTAACTTTAATCTTCACTACAAAATCCAATTCAATATTATGTCTCTTTAAAATTTCATCTAAAGCTATAGCTTGATTAATTGTTCTTGGATAACCATCAAGTAAAAAACCATTTTTAGTATCCTCTTGTAAAAGTCTATCTTCAATAATAGAAGACACTACACTATCAGGAACAAGCTCTCCCTTATCAATGTATCCTTTTGCAACTTTTCCTAATTCAGTTTCATTTTTTATATTATCCCGAAATATATCACCAGTTGAAATATGTGGTATTTTATATTTTTTAGTGATTTTTTCCGCCTGAGTACCTTTACCGGCCCCAGGAGGTCCTAAAAGTATTAATCTCACATTTCCCTCCTCAATCTATCCCAAGAAGCCTTTATAATGTCTCATCATCATCTGTGCTTCAATTTGTTTAGTAGTTTCTAACGAAACACCTACTGCAATCAATAATGAAGTTCCTCCAAATGCTATTTGTAAAGAACCAGTTGCTAAAACTATATTAGGCAATATCGCTATTGCAGCTAAAAATAAAGCTCCCGCTAAAGTAATTCTAGTTAATGTTCTATTTAAATAATCTGAAGTAGGTCTTCCAGGTCTAATACCAGGAATATACCCTCCATTTTGTTTCATATTTGTAGCCACTTCAATTGGATTAAATGTAACTGAAGTATAAAAATAAGTGAAGAATATTATTAATATTGCATAAAGTACATTATACAATATCGTTTGAGTATTCATATAATTTTTAGTCCAGAAATAAAATCCACTATTTGGCCAAAATTGCGCAATCGTTAATGGGAACATTAAAAGAGACATTGCGAATATTACCGGAATAACACCTGCTTGATTTACTTTTAATGGAATATGTGTGCTTTGTCCGCCATACATTTTTCTTCCTATAACTCTTTTTGCATACTGAACTGGAATCTTTCTTTTTCCCTCTTGAATATATATTACAGCTACAATTACCATTACCGCAACTATCACAAACAATAAAATGTTTAATATACTAACATCACCTGTTTGAAGTTTTGTAATCGCAGATATAATTCCACCAGGTAATCTAGAGATTATTCCAGCAAATATGAATAATGAAATTCCATTTCCAATTCCATTTTCAGTAATTTTTTCACCAAGGTACATTAAAAATGCTACACCTGCTGTTAATGTTAACACAGAAACTAATATAGATAAAGTCCCAGGACTAACAAAAGCATTCCTGAATATTCCAACACTAAATCCAAATCCTTGAATTAATGCTAAAACTACAGTCCCATATCTCGTATATCTTGCCATTTTCTTTCTTCCAACTTCACCCTCTTTAGCTAATGCCTCTAATGAAGGAATTGCAATTTGCAATAAATTCATAATAATTGAAGCAGTAATATAAGGTGAAATTCCTAAAGCAAATATAGTAAAGTTTTTAAAGGAACCTCCAGACATTAAGTTGAAAAAACCAATTAATCCATCTCCGCTATTAGTAAATAGCTCAGCTAATTTAACTTTATCAATTCCTGGTACAGGTATTGTAGCGCCTAATCTGAAAATTACAATCATCATCATAGTATATATTAATCTTTTTCGTAAATCAGGTATTTTCCAAGCATTTCTTAATGTAGATAGCAAATCAAATCACCTCAGCCTTTCCACCAGCAGCTTCAATAATTCTAATTGCTGATTTTGAGAACTTATTTGCTTTAACAGTTAATTTTTTATTCAATTCTCCATCGCCTAAAATTTTAACTCCATCATTTAATTTTTTAATCATACCTTCTTCTAATAACAATTCTGGAGTTACAACATCTCCATCATCATATGCTTCTAAAGCAATCACGTTTAAAATAGTATAATTTTTTCTAAATTTATTTGTAAAACCAACTTTTCCAAGTCTTTTGAATAACGGTGTTTGACCACCTTCAAATCCAAGTCTAGTTCCACCACCAGATCTAGAATTTTGACCATTTTCACCTCGACCAGCTGTTTTTCTTAACCCTGATCCAGGTCCACGTCCAACTCTTTTTTTCTTTTTTGTCGAACCTTTTGCTGGGCTTAATTCATGCAATCTCATGATTTACACCTCCTTATATTTCTTCAACCTCTACTAAATAGTCTAATACTTTTATCATACCTCTCATTTGAGGATTGTCTTTTTTTTCAACTACTTGTCTAATTTTCTTTAAACCCAAAGCTTTCAAAGCTTTTCTTTTCTTTGGTTTCTCTCCAATCGGACTTTTAATTAATTTAATTTTAATTTTTTCAGCCAAGATAATCCCTCCTAACCTAAAATTTCTTCTTTTGAAATACCTCTAAGGCTTGCAACCTCTTCGACAGTTCTTAATCTACTCAATCCTTCAATAGTAGCTCTTACTAAATTGCCAGGATTGTTACTTCCTAATGATTTTGCTCTAACATCTTGTATTCCAGCTAATTCTAAAACCGAACGAACAGGACCACCAGCAATAACTCCAGTACCTTTTGGTGATTTCATCATAAATACTTTTCCAGCACCAAATCTCCCTTTTATATCATGAGGTATTGTTGTTTCAACTCTTGAAACTGTCATTAAATTTCCTTGAGCCGCTTGAACTGCCTTCTTAATAGCAGCTGGTACCTCTAAAGCTTTACCAGTTCCTATTCCGACATGTCCATTATGATCTCCAACAACTACTAAAGCAGAAAATCTAATATTTCTACCACCTTTTACAACTTTAGTAACTCTTCTAATATCTATTACCTGCTCTTCGAGGTCTAAATTTTTAGCATCTATAAATTCGCGACGCATACAAGTACCCCCTTTATTAAAATACTAATCCTTTTTCTCTAGCAGCTTCTGCTAAAGCTTTTACTCTTCCATGATACTTATATCCTGCTCTATCAAAAACAATTGTTGTTATTCCTTTTTCTAAAGCCCTCTCTGCAACAAGTTGACCTATTACAGAAGCAGTAGCGACATTTCCAGTGTGCTTAAATTCAGCTTTTACACCTTCTTCTAATGAAGAAGCAGAAACAATAGTGTTTCCAGAAACATCATCTATAATCTGAGCATAAGTATTATTTAAACTTCTATAAATATTTAATCTAGGTCTATCCGGAGTTCCAAACACTTTTGCTCTAACTCTTTTTTGTCTAGATTTACGTTGATCACGCTTACTAACTTTTGAAGCCATAAATAATCACTCCTTTCTTACTAATTTGCTAACTTACCTTCTTTTCTTCTAATATGTTCATTTTCATATTTAATACCTTTACCTTTATAAGGCTCAGGCTTTTTCAAAGCTCTAATTTTTGCAGCATAGTTACCTACTAACTGCTTATCTATACCTTTTATAATAACAATTGTATTTTCAGGACACTCTGTTGTTATTCCTTCTGGATCTTCCATAATAACAGGATGTGAAAAGCCTAAACTTAAATCTAACTTAGAACCTTGTTTTTTAGCACGATATCCTACACCATTGATTAATAACTTTTTTTGATAACCATTAGTTACCCCTTCAATCATGTTCGCTATTAAACTTCTAGTTAAACCATGTAAAGATTTAGATCTTTTAGTGTCATCTGGTCTTCCAACTACAATTTGACCATTTTCTTCTTTGATTGTAAGTGCATTATCAAATGAATCAGATAATTCACCTAATTTACCTTTTACTACTAAAGTATTTTTTTCTTTAATAGTAACAGTTACTCCATCAAGAATGTTAATAGGCATATTTCCTATTCTAGACATTGTATACCTCCTACTAAATTGTTGTTACCAAATGTAACAAAGCACTTCTCCACCTACTCCTAACTCTCTAGCTTTTTTATCAACTAGTAAGCCAGATGATGTAGAAACAACTGCAATTCCTAACCCACCTAAAACTCTAGGCACTTCATCTTTTTTTGCATAAATTCTTAATCCTGGCTTTGAAATTCTTTTTAAACCAGAAATTACTTTTTTATCACCATCATATTTTAAAGTTAAACGTAATACACCTTGAAATTCATCTTCTATAAAATCTACATTACTAACAAAACCTTCATTTAAAAGTATATTAGCAATATTTTTTTTAATCTTTGAAGATGGAATATCAACTGTTTCATGATTAACTGCATTTGAATTTCTAATACGCGTTAACATATCTGCTATTGGATCTGTTGTTATACTCATTAGAAAATACCTCCCTTCAAACTGTTATTTACCAACTCGCTTTTCTTACACCTGGGATTTGACCCTTATGAGCTAATTCTCTAAAACAAATACGACATACACCGAATTTTTTTAAATAGCCATGAGGTCTACCACAAATTTTACATCTATTATATTCTCTAGTTGAGTACTTTTGTTTTCTTTGTTGCTTAACTTTTAAAGACTTTTTAGCCACAACTACACCTCCTATTTAGCAAATGGCATTCCAAATAAACTTAATAATTTTTTTGCCTCTTCATCACTTTTTGCAGTTGTTACTATAGTAATGTTCATACCTCTTACAGCTTCAACATCATCATAAGTAATCTCAGGAAATAACAATTGCTCTTTTAATCCTAAAGAATAGTTACCTCTACCATCAAAAGCATTTGCTTTTACACCTTTAAAATCTCTCACTCTTGGTAATGCAATTGTAATTAGTCTGTCAAAAAATTCATACATTTTTTTATCTCTTAACGTTACCTTAGCTCCAATTGGCATTCCTTCTCTAAGTTTAAAGTTTGCAATTGATTTCTTTGCATCAACAACTATTGGTGATTGACCAGTAATTTTCCTGATTTCTTCAACTGCATTTTTAATAACATTTTTATTTTCTTTTGCTTCTCCAAGTCCCATATTTAAAACTATTTTTTCAATTTTAGGTACTTGCATAACATTTTCATATTTGAATTCTTCAATTAATTGTGCCTTAATTTCAGAATTGTATTTTTCTTTAAATCTTGCCATAATTAATTACCTCCTCTCAATTAGTAATTAATCTAATACTTCTCCCGATTTCACAGAAACTCTTACTTTTGTTCCATCTTCTAAACGCTCATGCTTAACTCTTGTTCCAGATTTCTCTTTAGGATCATAAAGCATAACGTTAGATACGTGAATCGATGCTTCTTGATGAACTCTTCCACCTTGTTGCATTTGTCTGCTTGGTTTAACATGCTTTGTTACCATGTTTACACCTTCAACAATAACTCTATTTTTTTTAGGGATTGATTGTAACACTTTACCTTTTTTACCTTTATCCACCCCAGAAATTACAACTACTATATCATCTTTCTTAACGTGCATTATTTCACCTCCTGCTTATAACACTTCAGGTGCTAAAGAAACAATTTTCATAAATTTATTATCTCGTAACTCTCTCGCAACAGGCCCAAATATTCTTGTTCCTACTGGAGCTTTGTTATCATCAATGATTACAGCTGCGTTATCATCAAATTTCAAATAAATCCCATCACTTCTTCTAATTCCATATACTGATCTTACAACAACAGCTTTAACAACATCACCTTTGCTTACAACTCCGCCTGGTGTTGCTTTTTTAACTGAAGCTACTATTATATCACCAATATTTGCGTATCTTCTTCTTGATCCGCCTAAAACTTTAATAGTTTTAATTATTTTAGCACCAGAGTTATCAGCAACTTTTAAACTAGTTTCCTGTTGTATCATAATACTGACCTCCTATTAAACTTACTTCGCTTTATTAATAATTTCAGCAAGTCTCCATCTTTTTGTTTTACTTAATGGTCTTGTTTCAATAATTTTTACTTTATCGCCAATTCTACCTTCATTGTTTTCATCGTGAGCTTTAAATTTATTATGCTTCTTAACTCGTTTACCATATAAATAGTGTTTTTGAGTTCTCTCAACTTCAACAACAATTGTTTTTTCCATTTTATCGCTTACTACTACGCCAATTTTTTCTTTACGGCTATTTTTTTCCATGAACTAAACCTCCTTTACGCACTTAATTCGCGTTCTCTTAAGATTGTCTTAGCTCTTGCTATGTCTACCTTAACAGCTTTAATAACCATAGGATTCTCTAATTGTCCAGTAGCTAATTGAAATCTTAAGTTAAATAATTCATTTTTAAATTCGTCTATTTTGTGATTTAATTCTTCAGTAGTAAATTCTCTTAGCTTACTTGCTTTCATTAACACCACCGCCTTCTTGCTCTTCTTTAGTAACAACTTTAGTTTTAATAGGTAATTTTGCAGCAGCTAATCTAAACGCTTTACGTGCTTCTTCTTCTGTAACTTCACCTAATTCAAACATAATTCTATCTGGTTTTACAACAGCCACCCAATATTCAGGCGCTCCTTTTCCTGCTCCCATTCGCGTTTCTGCAGGTCGTGCAGTAACTGGTTTATGAGGAAAAATATTTATCCATAATTTACCTTGTCTTTTCAAACTATTTCTAATTGCAACCCTCGCAGCTTCAATTTGATTAGCAGTTATCCAGTGCGGAGCTTGTGCAACTAATGCAAACTCTCCTCTTGAAATAATATTTCCACGAGTAGCTCTTCCCGTCATTCTGCCTCTATGAACTCTACGACGCTTAACCCTTTTTGGTTGTAACATCTGGATTGCCTCCCTTCATTTACTTATTTTCGTAATCTTTTCTGATTAGTTTTCTTCCCTCACCAGGCTGTGCTAAAACTTCTCCCTTATTGATCCAAACTTTAACACCAATAATTCCATAAGTTGTATCTGCTTCAGCAAAACCATAATCAATATTTGCTCTTAATGTAGATAACGGTACATTTCCTTCTGTATACTGCTCAACTCTAGCCATTTCAGCTCCATTAAGTCTTCCAGAAACCATAACTTTAAAACCTTTAGCGCCGAATCTCATAGCTCTACCCATCGATTTTTTCATAGCTCTTCTAAAAGATACTCTTCTTTCAATAGAAGATGCAATTTCTTCAGCAACTAATTGAGCATCTGTGCTAACATTTTTAACTTCAGAAATATCCAATTTAACAGTTCTTCCAGTTAATTTTTCTAAATCTGATTTTAATGCTTTAATGCTACTTCCGCCTTTACCTACTATAATACCAGGCTTAGCAGCAAAAATATTAAGACTTACTTGTTTAGAAGTTGCTCTATCAATATATATTCTTGTAATTCCCGCAATATACATTTTATTTTTAACATATTTTCTTATATCATAATCTTCTTTGATTAATTCAGGTACTTCTTTTCCTTCCGCATACCATCTAGAGTCCCAATCTTTAATAATACCGACTCTAAAGCCATGAGGATTAACCTTTTGCCCCATTAATTTACCTCCTTTTTTATTAGTCTCTTTCTTTTACTACAACACTTAAATGACTCGTTCTTTTTAATATAGGTTTTGCACGTCCCATTGCTCCAGCTCTGAATCTCTTCATAGTAGGGCCTTGATTTGCATATACCTCTGAAACATATAAGTTTTCAAACTCCATATGATTATTATTTTCAGCATTAGCGGCAGCAGAATTCAATACTTTTAAAAGTAGTTTCGCGCCTTTTCTAGTTGTAAATCTTAAAATAATTTGAGCTTCTTCTACACTTTTACCTCTAATCAAGTCGTTAATAGGCTTCATTTTTTTAGCAGAAGTTCTTATATTCTTTGCGATTGCTCTAGCTTCCATTATTACCTCCTCTCAAAAGAAAGATTACTCTCCTGAGCTAACTTCATCCTCTAAATCATCAAATGTTGCTGATGAAGTTGTTTCGCCCGATGTAGTTGCTTTTCCTTTAACTCCGTGTTGTCTGAACGTTCTTGTTTTAGCAAACTCTCCAAGTTTATGTCCAATCATATCTTCAGTAATAAATACCGGAATATGTTTTTTACCATTATGAACACCAATTGTATGTCCTACTAATTGAGGATAAATCATTGATGATCTAGACCAAGTTTTAAACGCTCTTTTCTTACCCGACTTATTCATTTTCTCTATTTTCTTCAAAATACTTGGATGTATATAAGGTTTTTTTGCCATCTAATGTCTCCTTTCAGATTTATTTTTTTCTTCTCTTAACAATAAATTTATCTGATTGATTACGTTTTTTTCTAGTTTTTAAGCCCATTGTTTTTTGACCCCATGGAGATACTGGTGAAGGTCTTCCAATTGGAGCACGACCCTCTCCACCACCATGTGGGTGATCGTTTGGATTCATTACAGAACCTCTAACATGCGGCCTTCTTCCTAAATGACGCTTTCTTCCAGCTTTTCCAATAACTACATTGCTATGTTCATCATTCCCAACTCTTCCGATAGTAGCACGACATACGCCTAAAATCTTACGAACTTCTCCTGACGGTAACTTAACAATTACGTATTTTTTATCTTTACCTAATAAAATCGCTTCATTTCCAGCAGATCTAACTAATTGTCCACCTTTTCCTGGTTTCATTTCAATATTATGAATAATTGTTCCATCTGGCATATTTCTTAATTCCATTGCATTTCCAACTTCAACATCTACTTTTTCACCCGATACAATTTTATCACCAACATTTAATTTTTTCGGACATAATATATATCTTTTTTCACCATCAGTATAATAAATAAGCGCAATGTTTGCAGATCTATTCGGATCATACTCCACAGCATTAACTACACCAACAACTCCATCTTTACGTCTTTTAAAATCAATAACTCTATATTTCCTCTTAGCTCCACCACCTCTATGACGAACAGTAATTTTACCTTGATTATTTCTTCCTGAAAATTTATTAAGTGATACTACCAATGATTTTTCAGGTCTTTTATCAGAAACTTTTTCGTTTTTATTTACTGTCATAAAACGTCGGCCAGCTGAAGTAGGGTTAAAACTTTTTATTGCCATTATATTTACCTCCTCTTCTGTTTATTAAACCATTCCTTCAAAAAGTTCAATTTTACTTCCTGGAGCTAATGTAACAATAGCTTTTTTCCAGTTAGGTCGTCTTCCTTCAGTTCTACCTAATCTCTTAACTTTTCCTTTTACCATTAAAGTATTCACTTTAACAACATCTACACTGAAAAGTTCTTCGATAGCTTTTTTGATTTCTGTTTTATTTACATCTTTTCTTACCTTGAAAGTATACTTATTCACTTCAATATTTGCCATACTTGCCTCAGTAACAATCGGTTTAATGATAATATCATATGATGTTTTCATTAAGCGTACACCTCCTCAAGCTTGTCAATTGCGCCTTTAGTAATTACTATCTCATCATGATTAAGTAAATCGTACGTATTTAACATCCCTACATAAGTAACTTTTACTTTAGGAATATTATTTACTGCCATTAATACGTTTTCATCTTTATCATCTAATACTATTAACGTTTTAGTAACACTTTTTTTGTTATTTTTCTCAGATACATTAATTAAAACCTTAATCATTTCTTTAGTTTTAGGAGCATCTAATTTCAATTCATTTAAAACAATAAATTCATTATCTGCAACTTTACCACTTAAAGCTGATTTTAAACCTAACAATCTAACTTTTCTTGGTAATTTATAACTATAACCTCTTGGCTTTGGCGCAAAAATCACACCACCACCTCTATTAATTGGAGATTTTAAAGAACCTTGTCTAGCTCTACCTGTACCTTTTTGTCTAAACGGCTTAGCAGTTGTACCAGTAACTTCAGCTCTAGTTTGTGCCGATTGAGTACCTTGTCTTTGATTCGCTAAATAATTCTTAACGACTTCATGTAAAACGCTTATATTTGGCTCAACACCAAAAATACTTTCATTTAATTCTATACTATCAACTGTTTCTCCAGAAACATTTAAAACATCTAATTTAGGCATTTTTGACCTCCTTCCTATTTAGATTCTTTAGATACTGTTATACTTACTAATCCTTTTTTAGGACCTGGAACAGCACCTTTTAGTAAAAGTAAATTTCTTTCTGCATCTACTTTAACAACTTCTAAATTCTTAACTGTAATTTGCTCATGACCCATTCTTCCAGCCATTTTCATACCTTTAATAACTCTTGCAGGGTATGAAGCCGCACCTATCGAACCCGGTTTTCTATGATAATGCGAACCATGAGAATTAGGACCAGTAGATTGATTCCATCTTTTAATTGGACCAGCAGTTCCTTTACCTTTTGATGTACCAGTAACATTAACTTTTAATGCATTACTTAATATATCAACTTTGATTTCTTGACCCAAAGAATAAAGACTTGCATCTTCCACTTTAAACTCCATAAGATGTTTCTTTACAGGTACATTTGCTTTCGCAAAATGCCCCTTCTTAGGCATTGTAGCTCTATGCTCTTTCATATCTTGAAAACCTACTTGGATAGCATTGTATCCATCAGTTTCCACAGTTTTGATTTGAACAACGTATATCGGTCCAGCTTCAATAACTGTTGTAGGGATAACCATTCCATCTTCGTTAAAGACTTGTGTCATACCAATTTTTCTTCCTAAAATGCTTTTCATTTAGCACCTCCTAATAATTTTGCATTGGATTACATTAAATGCAATCTTACTAAAACCCTTAGGCTTATTCTATAAACCTTATTTTAGTATTCTCTTATAACTTAATTTCAATATCCACTCCAGCTGGTAAATTCAACCTCATTAATGAATCTACAGTCTTTTGCGTAGGATTTGTAATATCAATCAATCTCTTATGAGTTCTTCTTTCGAATTGCTCTCTTGAACTTTTATTGATATGTGTTGATCGTAAAATTGTAATTATTTCTTTTTTTGTTGGTAACGGAATCGGTCCTGCTACCTCAGCTCCTGTTTGCACAACTGATTCAACTATTCTAGCTGCAGAATTGTCTAATAATTGATGATCAAAAGCTTTTAATTTAATTCTGATTTTTTGTCCTTTACTTGCCATTTTTTCCCTCCTTTTCAAATCGTAATTTAACATGCCTACGATTCAAGTTCAGTACACAGTACCTGGTGTTCAAATATTGCACTAAACTTACGCCCGTTTCTAGAACGGACAATTCTCGGTAGAAATACCAATTTCTTGCAACCTCCTACCTCATCGCATAAAGCAGTGAAACACATACTAGCATAGTATATATCACTTTCTATTTTAATGCAACACTTTTTTATAAAAAAATATAAGAGAATAAAAACTATTCTCTTATATTTTAATTAATTATTCAACAATAGAAATAACTGATCCAGCACCTACTGTTCTTCCACCTTCACGGATTGAGAACTTAACGTTTTGCTCTATTGCAATTGGTCCTATTAATTCTATTTCCATTTCAATATTATCTCCAGGCATACACATTTCTACGCCTTCCGGTAATTTAA